>JASHVH010000159.1 GCA_030039575.1 Acidimicrobiales bacterium
AGCCGAGACCGGTACCGAAAAAGTCGCCCGCATTGCCGGAGAAACCGGGATGAAGGTTTCTACTCTTTGCCGTGGCGGGTGGTTTTGCGCGACGGGCCCAGACGATCGCGCCCGGCGAATGGACGACAACCGGCGCACCATCGATGAGGCGGCGGCGCTCGGAGCGGCCACCCTCGTGCTCGTCTGCGGCCCGGCGATTGACAAGGACCTGGTACGGGCCCGAACCGAAGTCAGCGATGCGATCACGGTCCTGGCGCAGTACGCCGCCGGCGCCAACGTGAGGCTCGCAATCGAACCCTTACACCCTCTGTACTGCGGCGACCGCTCCGTCGTAGTGACCCTGAAGCAGGCGCTGGAGATCGGCCGGTCCGCCGAACCGCCCGTTGGCGTGGTACTCGACAGCTACCACCTCTGGTGGGATCCATTCCTCGAGCCCACCCTCTCGGAGGCAGCCGGCCGGGTCGAGAGTGTGCAACTGGCGGACTGGCTGGCGCCGCCTCCCGATCCCTTGAATGGCCGAGGGATGCTGGGGCAGGGCTCGATCGACCTCCGGCGCTTCGTCCGTCTGGTGGACGAACTGACCGGTTACCGCGGGCCGATCGAAGTAGAGATATTCAACCCCGATGTTTGGGCGATCGACCCGCTGGTCACACTACAACTCGTTGCCGACGCTTACGAAACCCACGTCGCGTGACGGAGCTGTCGATGAGCTGCATCTCGCTCCCCACAGCCGCGGGTACCGTAGAAAAATACCGCTTGACGGGTACTTGCCCGTACCCGGCCAGCGCCCCGCCGTCGTCCTCGCGTGCTGTGTTTGCTGCGGTGCACGTCGTTGCCGAGCCGCTGTCGGCCCGGGCGGGTGAAGGCCCCGCCGGCCTCGACTGGGAGGCGACGCTCGCTTTCCGGCACCATCTGTGGGACCTGGGCCTCGGAGTGGCCGAAGCCATGGACACGGCGCAGCGAGGTATGGGCCTCGATTGGGAAACGGCGCGTGAGCTCGTCGAGAGGACGGCGAAGGAGGCCAGGGCCCGGGGGACGCTCGTTTGTGCCGGGGCTCAGACGGACCAGCTCCCGACGGGGGCGGCCCAGTCGTTGTCTCAGGTCATTGATGCCTACCGCGCTCAATGCGAAGTAGTCGAGTCGGCAGGAGCCGTCGTCGTGCTCATGGCCAGCCGGGAACTCTGCCGCCTTGCGCGCGGTCCCGAGGACTACGCGCTGGTGTACAGCGCCGTTCTGGAGGACCTCAGCCGCCCGGCCATACTCCATTGGCTCGGCGATGCATTTGACCCCGCCCTGGCCGGCTACTGGGGGGCGGCCGGTTACGACGAGGCGTCAGCTTCCTGCGTGGCGATCATCAAGGCCAATAAGGCAAAGGTCGACGGTATCAAGTGCTCCTTATTGGACCAGGGGAAAGAAGTCGACCTCCGCAGACGGCTACCACCCGGGGTCAGGATGTACACGGGCGACGATTTCGACTACCCCACCACGATCGCCGGAGATGCCTGCGGCCACAGTGACGCCCTCTTGGGCGCGTTCGACTTTGCCGCCCCCGCTGCGGCGTGGTCGCTGCAGGCGCTCGACGCGGGGGACGAACCGGAGTTCCACCGCCGGCTGGCGCCGACTGTTCCGCTGGCCCGTCACGTCTTTTCCGCCCCCACCTTCTATTACAAAACCGGCGTTGTTTTCCTCGCCTATTTGAACGGCTTCCAGTCGCACTTCCGGATGTTGGGCGGGCTCGAGAGCGGCCGGTCGGTCTTGCATCTTGCTCACTGTCTCCGCCTGGCCGACAGTGCCGGCCTCCTGCGGGACCCAGAGCTCGCGGTCCACCGTATGCGCAACGTCCTTTCCCTGGCCGGCATTGACTAAGGGCTTCCCGCGCCTGCCTTAGGGCTCCCGGAAGAGCGTAGCAACGAGCCCGGGTCACCCCTGACAGATCACTACACGGTTCCCGACGGGATGAGGCAACGCGTGTAAACGGCCTGCCGAACAGACCTAGGTCTACTGCAAAAATAGGACTCAGGTCTCTTGGCGGCAGCGCACCTTAGTGAGACTTTTAACTCTGAAGTAGACCGATCAAATCCGGGACCAGGCTTGCCTAGCGGTGGGCGCCTGTCAAAAAACTAAAGGCAAGGACGATGATACGGACTAGGAGACATTTTCGCGCCCAACAGTTGGCGGTGTCAGCAGTGTTGGCACGGCCCTACGAGGAGAGAGAAGGGCGAATTTTGCTTTGGCGCGCCCAGGTAAACACCGGCGTCCCGGAATTTCATGTGCCCGGGCCTCATTTACCGAAGTCCGGTTGGCGGGGCGTGGCGGCATTGGTTTCCACCGTGGTGGTAGTCGCAGCCGCGTTCGGCGTGGTGGCCACGGAGCAGTCCGCGGGCGCCCAGGGAGGTGGCCGCGCCGGCGCGGCCGATCACCTTGGAGCGGGCCGCGTTGCCGGCACCGGTGATGTCGACCGCCACAACCCAGTCAAGGTCCCGGCCGCGTTGCAGAGGGCGATCGACAAGACCCTGGCCACCCAACCTGTTTCCTCTCCAGGTGGCGTGACACTGTCCTGGGGGCGCGATGGCACGGTCACGTTCCATCGCGCCAACGGTTTGGGCGGCAGTTTCGCCCTCCGGCCCGAGTCGTTCGGCAGGACGACCCTCGCCAACTTGACGGCCGGGCAGTTCGTGTTCGGCCCTAAGAGCACCACCGAGTCCTTAGGCCACGGCGTCAGCGCGTGGTACAAGGTGGAAACCGGCGGCATCGAGCAAGGCTTTACGCTGACCCGCCGCCCGTCCGGGACCACCGGGACGTTCAGTATCGTCCTCGGGTACAGCGGGCCTTTGCACGCTAACAGATCAGGGCCTAGGCGCCTCACGTTCTCGAGCCCCTCCGGGCCCGTCATGTCCTACGGCGACCTCCGCGTAACTGACGTGACGGGTAAGGTCCTGCCCTCTCACCTGGTCGCCGGTCCCGGTCAAGTGCGAATCGTGGTAAATGACGTCGGCGCCGTTTACCCGCTCAAGGTCGACCCGTACGTCGCGCCATTATCGACCCCGGCGGCGGCGGTCCTGACCGGCACGCACGTGGGCAACGAGCTCGGTACCACGGTCGCGCTCTCTGCGGGTGGAAACGTCGCCCTGGTGGGTGCCCCGTCAGCGAACTCCGATGCCGGTGCCGCCTACATTTATCAGGAGTCCGCAGGCAACTGGTCCACCACTCCGAGCGCCACTCTCTCGGGTACGTCGGACCAACAACTCGGGTCCGCCGTGGCGGTGTCGGCCAATGGTCAGGCCGCCCTGGTGGGGGCGCCTGGGGACAGCCTTGGCAACGGTGCTGCCTTCCTCTACACGGAGTCCCCGGCCGGCACCTGGTCGACCGGGCCCACGGCGAGTTTTGTCTCCACCTCTTTCGAACACCTGGGCAGTTCTGTGGCTCTGTCGGCGAAAGGGAACGCCGTGCTGTTGGGTGCCCCATACACGAATAGTGGGGAAGGCTCCGCCGTACTGTACGAGCAACAACCGAACGG
This sequence comes from Acidimicrobiales bacterium, assembly GCA_030039575.1. Lineage (GTDB taxonomy): Bacteria > Actinomycetota > Acidimicrobiia > Acidimicrobiales > Palsa-688 > Fen-671. Next base: position 3,518 of record JASHVH010000159.1, read on the forward strand.
CAACTGGCCCACCAACGCAAGTACCACTTTCCGGCCCAGCTCCGGCTCTACAGCTCAATTCGGCGTGTCTGTGGCTCTCTCGGCGGATGGCCAGACTGCCCTTGTCGGCGCTCCTTTGGCTGGCGCGTCCGCCGGCGCAGCGTTTCTCTACAGCGAGTCGGGGGGCAGCTGGCCGTCGAGCGCCACCGCCAGCTTCAGCGGCGGCGGGGTAGACGAGCTCGGCAGTTCGGTGGCCCTCTCGGGGGACGGCCAGGCTGCTCTGGTCGGCGCCCCGGGTACCAGCGCAGGGGCGGGCGAGGCTTTTCTCTTCGACGAGTCCGCAGGGGCGTGGCCGACCACACCGGCGGCCAGCTTCACCGGCAGCCCGAGCTCAGACGAGCAGCTTGGCGCCTCCGTCGCCCTTTCCGCGGACGGCCAGTCCGTGCTGGTGGGCGCCCCAGGCGCCAACGCCGGCAACGGTTCAGCGTTTGTCTACGCCGAGTCCGATGGGGGTTGGCCAACCTCGCCGGTGACGACTTTGACCGGTTCGCAAGGAGCGTTCGGGACCTCGGTGGCCCTCTCGGCTAGCGGCGAGGTCGCCCTTGTGGGTGCCCCGCTCTCGAACGACTCCACCGGCGCCGCCTACATCTATGCGCAGCCCGCCCTTTCGTGGTCGACTGCGGTGACAGCAACATTCCCGGGCGTTGCGGGCTCGGGAGAAGAGCTGGGCGACTCCGTGGCACTTTCGGCTGACGGCCAGACCGCCCTGGTGGGTGCTCCCTTCCTCGGTGGCGACGAAGGCGCCGCGTACCTGTACACCCAGTCGGCAGGCAGTTGGACGACCTCCCCGGTAGCCACGTTCACCGGGAGTTCCAAGGAGTACCTGGGCTGGTCGGTCGCCCTGTCTGCCGACGGCCAGACCGCCCTGATCGGTGCTCCGGACTACAACTCCCTGGCGGGCGCGGCGTACGTGTACAGGCAGTCCGCCGGGGCGTGGCTGACCTCGTCGCCGAGTGCGACCTTCACTGGCGGTGCCGGCGGCGACGAGCTCGGCTCATCGGTGGCGCTCTCGGCGGCCGGCGAAGTAGCCCTCGTCGGCGCCCCGGAATTCAACTCTCAGGCCGGGGCCGCTTACGTCTACACAGAGTCGTCGGGAAGCTGGTCCGGTTCGCCTAGCGCCACCTGGCAGGGCAGTGCGACGGAGCGCCTTGGCGCCTCTGTGGCCCTGTCTGCCGACGGCCAGACCGCCCTAGTGGGCGCGCCGTCCGCCTCGTCGGACGCCGGCGCCGCCTACATCTACACGGAGTCCGCCGGCAATTGGCCCGGTACGCCGGGTGCCACCTTCACGGGGGCCTCGGGAGGGGAATTCGGCTACTCCGTAGCCCTGTCTGCCGACGGCCAGACCGCCCTCGTGGGCGCCCCGTTCGCCTCGTCGGACGCCGGCGGCGCCTATATCTACACGGAGTCCGCCGGCAGTTGGCCCTCGGGCCCCGCGGCCACCTTCACCGCCGCTACAGACGACCTTCTTGGTGGTTCGGTGGCGCTCTCGGCGAACGGGCAGGCCGCTCTGATAGGGCTCCCCGGCGTGGGGCTGGACGCCAGCTTCAGCGCACCAGGGGCGGCAAACCTGTACACCGAATCGGCCGGCAGCTGGCCCTCCAGCCCGACGGTCACCTACTCGGGTGCTTCGACCGACTCCCTCGGGTCGGCGGTAGCGCTGGCGGCCGACGACCAGACGGCGCTGATCGGTGCTCCATTGGCCAGCTCGTACGACGGCGCCGCCTTCGTGTACACAGCCGGTGCCACGGTGAACGTCGAGGTCTCGGGCTCGCAGACCTACGGCTCGTCCAGCCCGACGCTCGCCTACACCGACGACGCCCCGAGCGGGCTCAGCGTCACCGGCACACCCACATGCTCCACCGTCAACCTGGGGACGGCCATCGACCCGTCGCTGGCCGCCGGCAGTTACACCGTCGACGGCTCCAACTGCACCGGCCTCTCGTTGAGCGGGCCTGGGGCTTCCAATTACATCATTTCTTACAGCGGCGCCACCGCCGGCTTCGTGGTCAACCCGGCCCCGCTCACGATCACGGCCTCGGATGCCACCATGACGTACGGGGGGACAGTCCCCACGATCACGCCGGTTACTTCGGGCCTCGTGAACGGCGACACCGCCTCTTCTCTTGCCGGCCTGTCATGCGCTACGAACGCCACCGCCTCCTCCCCGGCCGGCGACAGCTATACGTCGAGTTGCTCGGGGGCCACCGACCCCAATTACACCATCAGCTATGTCGGTGGGAAGGTTACGGTCACCCCGGCCTCGCTGACCATTTCCCCGCTTTACACCACGATGACCTACGGCGGCGCCGTCCCCGCCATCACGCCGGTCTACAACAACTTCGTGAACGGCGACAATGCCTCTTCGCTTACGACCACCCCGGTCTGCAGCACGAACGCCACCAGTTCCTCTGCAGCCGGTAACTACACCTCCAGCTGCTCCGGGGCGTCTGACCCGAACTACACCTTCACGTATGTGCAGGGCACGGTCGTTGTCCAGCCCGCACCCCTCACGGTCAACGCCTCTAGTGCTTCCATGATCGTCGGGAGCCCGGCCCCGACCATAACGCCTGTCTACTCAGGTTTCGTGAACGGCGACACCGCCTCTTCGTTGACTACCGCGCCGACTTGCAGCACGGATGCCTCCAGCTCCTCGTCAGTTGGCACTTACGTCTCCAGCTGCTCCGGGGCTGCCGACCCCAACTACAACATCTCCTACGTGGACGGGTCGGTCACGGTCAACCCCGTGCCGCCCCCGACGTCGGGTGTGGTGACAGTGGACGTCGCCGGTTCTCAGGTTTACGGTTCCTCCAAGCCGACGTTCACCTACACGGATAACGCACCCACTGGGCTGGACGTAGTGGACAACGGCCTCGCCTGCACTTCGGTAGAGACGGCTTCCGCCATCGACCCGGCACTCACCGCCAGCAGCTACACCGTCGACGGCTCCACCTGCAGCGGGCTCTCCCTATCCGGGACGGACGCGGCCGGCTTCACCATTTCGTACAGCGGCGCAAGTGGCGGTTTCGTCGTCAACCAGGCCCCGCTGTTTGTGACGGCCTCGAGCCCTTCGGTTACGTACGGCGAGCCTGTCCCGACCATAACGGCGAGTTATTCAGGCTTTGTGGACGGGGACACCGCCACGTCACCGGGCTTCACCGCGCCTCTATGCGCCACCAACGCCACTAGCTCGTCGAAGCCCGGCACTTACACGTCCTTCTGCACTCAGGGAGGTGACGCCGATTACACCTTCAGCTACCAAAACGGGGCGGTGGACATAACCCCGGCCCTCCTCGTCGTCACCGCCTCGAGCGCGTCCATGACGTACGGAGGCACGGTCCCGACGATAACGCCGAGCTACAACGGCTTTGTGAACGGCGATACCTCGGCTTCGCTCACCACGCCTCCAACCTGTTCGACCACAGCAACCGGCAATTCCACGCCCGGTAGCTACCAGTCCGTTTGCTCGGGCGCCCAAGATCCTGATTACCAGATCGGCTACGGCATGGGGACGGTGACCGTAACGCCGGCTCCTCTGAGCATCACGGCTTCAAGTGTCACGGTCACCTACGGGCAGACGGTCCCGGCGATAACGCCCTCCTACAGCGGGTTCGTGAACGGCGACACCCCCTCCTCCGCACTTACGCAAGAACCCCAGTGCTTTACGACGGCCACCAGCTCGTCCCGAGCCGGGAGCTACGGTTCGTCTTGTCTGGGGGCGGTGGGCCCCGACTACGCCATCACGTACCAGGGCGGTACCGTCACCATCAAGCCGGCGGCGCTGGCCATCAAGGCCTCGAGCGGCTCGATGACCTACGGAGGCACCGTCCCGACCATAACGCCGAGCTACAGCGGTTTCGTCAACGGTGACGCCGCCTCTTCGCTCACGACCCCTCCCATCTGCTCGACGACGGCCACCGGCTCGTCACCCGCCGGCACCTACGCCTCGCTCTGCTCGGGTGCAGTCGACCCGAACTACACGATGAGCTACACCGACGGTACAGTCACGGTCAACGCGGCCGCCGTCATGCCCTCGGCGCCAGCGGTGGCGGCGCCTCCGACCACGCTGTCATCTGGTACGACGTCATCCGGCACGACGTCGACCACGACCGCGAAAACAACCACTACCACAGCGAAGAAAGCGACCAAGCCCGGTCCGGCCTCGAACGGTAGTGTCAACGCGCCACTGGTTTCCAGCCTGTCGCCCGCGAAAGGGCCGGACGCCGGCGGCACGGTCGTCGTGATCAAGGGCAAGTTCCTCCACGATGCCGACAACGTTCTCTTCGGCTCGCACGTTGCCTTTTTCCAGGTGGTGTCGGCTGACGAGATCCGGGCTATCTCCCCGGCAGGCGCTGGGACTGTGAGCGTTGTAGTGAAGGCGACGGCGGGGAACTCGGGCCCAAGCAAGGCCGGTCATTTCACCTATATGGCCAAGAGCCAGGTGCTTAGCCTCTCGCCGGCGTACGGGCCCAAAGCCGGCGGCACAACGGTAGTCATCCACGGCAGCGGGTTCAACGACGTCTCCAAGGTCAGCTTCGGTTCTCATGCGGCAACGTTCGTGATGGCCTCGTCGGGGACGATCTGGGCCATCTCGCCGCCCGGGACCGGGACCGTTGACGTCCATGTCAGTACTCCCTTAGGGAGTTCTGCCAAGACTAAATCGGACCATTTTACGTACAAGGCGACAAGCGTCACAAAAAGCGCTATCAAATAGCGTCCAAACAGCCTTCGGGCGGCGGGTAACCCCCGCCGCCCCGGCGCGTCCCGAGGGTACACGCTGGATTAATACGGGCGGGCCCGTCCTGCCGATAGGTCCAGCCCCGGGACGCATACTGAGGCCGCCTCACTCAGTGCCGTCATCCGCCCGCCGGATGGCGAACTGGTCGTCGCGGAGGACGAACGAGGCCGTACCGGTGCCCAGCACGTGTGGGCTCCCCGTCGTGGTTAACTACACGAGCCCGTAGCCACCTCGGGTGCGGCCCTGAGGACATACGGTTAGCGGAGCGTCGCGCCGATGAACGGCCGTGTGGGCCCTCGGGACCGCTCCACACGGCTCACCGCCGGCATGCCCCCAGTTCGAAATGACCGCCCGGTGAGGGGGCTCCCTACAGGCTGAGCCCGACCGGCGCCACGCGAAGGTGTAGTGCTCGGGCACCGGCATGAAGCCGCCCGTCCCAGACCGCGAAGACAAGCTCGGGGTCCGCAATGGCCAGAGCACTGGCAAGGTGCACAGCGTCGGCCCCCCGGAGCGAATGCAGACGGGCGAGTTGACCGGCGTGGCGCTCGACTGGCGCTGTTAGTTCGACTGGCCGGGTCGCCGCCCAGTAGTCCTCCCAGGACCGTTCGGCCACCGCCAGTCCCTGCTTGTCAAGGTCATGGTTTCGACCG
>JASHVH010000160.1 GCA_030039575.1 Acidimicrobiales bacterium
GCCCCACCCGACCACGACGACCAGCCGGCCGCGCCCGACCACCACCACGACCAGGGCGCCGCCCAAGCCGAGGTCCCACCCGACGACGACGACGACAAGACCTCACCTCAGGTCGAGGCGCCCGCCGGCGGCGAGGACGACTACCACCCGAGCCCGGCCCGTTACAACAGGGACCACGGCCCCGCCGCCAACGACGACGTCTTCGACGGCTCAGCCGAACAAACGGCTGACAACCACCACGGCGCGGCCTAAGCCCGGGAGGAAGCCGACAACCACCACGACGCCGCCCAAGCGAAAGAAAAGGCACCACAGGGCCACCACGACAACGTCGACGGCCACCACCGCCACGACGAGGCCGCCGACGACAACCCCACCATTGACCACCACGACGACGCCGCCACCGAAACCGGCGCCCAAGGCGCTTGTGGTGGAGCCGACGGCCATTTCCCCAGGGGGGACGACCAACGCCACCGGCCGCGGGTGCCCGAGCGGGTCGACGGTGATATTTACGGTGGCCGGGCAAAAGATCGGCCAGTCGACGGCGGCCACGGGAGGGACTTTCAACGGTCCGCTGGACGTGAGCGGTTTACCGGTGGGCACTTACCAAGTGGAGGCGCACTGCGGAGTAGTCCTGTACGCCAATTTGGACGTGGTGCTGGCGAACCAGGTTTACAACGACGCCTCCACGGTGGTGATAATCATCTTCTTCGTCCTCATCGGGACCGGGTTGTTCTGGCGCCGTCTCAGACGAGTGAACTGACCGCCCCCCGTCCGCCGCCTTCTTGCCGCACGAACGCATTTATGGGCACGCACCGATGAAACCGTTCCCGCCGGACAGGGCCACAAAGGAAACCTCGATACCGGGCCATCGCCCGTCTACAGTTTGCCGTGTGAGGCGCGCCATGTGGTCGATCGCCGTCGCGGTGGCCGTCGCCGTCCTGTCAGCACCGGCACCCGCCGGTGCCACCGGGTCGGTGGACCTGAAAGCCAGCATCAATGCGACCAACTTGGCCGGCGCCACCGAGGCTCACCCGGTCCGCATCGTACCCGGGCGGCCGGTCACGATCGCGTTGGTGACGCGCAACGGCACCTCCGTCCCCGTGACCGTCGGGTCTGTCAACCTCGAAGGACGCATCGCCGGGCTTACGTTCTTCTCGTTCGACACCCTGGTCCGGTTCGACGTGCCGGCGGGGCAGTCGAAAAGCCTCGCCTATGTGCTCGACACCACCAGCCTCAAGGGCCAGGCCACCGGGCTCGTGCCAACTTCTCTTACGTTGTCGACCCCTTCGGGGCAACTAATTGCCAGCCAGCCATTTGTCAGCGACATCAAAGGGTCGATCATTTCCGTGTACGGTCTTTTCGGCCTGGGCATACTGGTGCTGACGGTGCTGGGCATCATCGAGGCGCTGCTCGCCCTCGCTCACGGCCGCTTGTCGGTGAACCGCTGGCGACGCGGTATTCGATTTCTCATACCTGGTCTCGGGGTGGGGGCCGTGCTGGTTTTCTCCCTTTCCGCGTTTGGTAAATGGTTGCCCAGCAATGGGCACTGGTTTATCATCCTGGCCATTTTCGGCGCCGCCGGTTTTGTAATTGGTTACTTGACGCCGACCCCGCCCGTCCCAGGGGAGGAAAGTGACGAGGAAGACGAAGAAGAAGTGGACGACCCCGGGACGGCACCCATCAGCGAAGTCCCGGCCTGATGGCCCTGGAGCGCGACCAGGTAGCTCAGGCGCTGCCGAGTTACGAAATCGGCGTGGAGCTAGGGCGCGGCGCGTGGGGAGTGGTTATATCTGCCGAGCACCGGGCGCTTGGCCGGCAGGTGGCGGTCAAGCAACTGCCCAGAGCTTTTGCCGCAGACGCGGCAGTAAGGGCTCGCTTTGTCACCGAGGCGCGACTGCTGGCTTCTCTTGACCACCCTCACGTCGTGCCGGTATTCGATTATGTCGAAAAGGACGGCCTTTGCTTGCTGGTCATGGAGTTGCTGCCGGGTGGGACGGTGTGGGGCCAGTTCAGCGCCCAGGGGTTCAGCCCACCGGCTGCCTGTGCAACGGTACTCGCCACCGCCGCCGGGCTACAGGCCGCCCACGAAAAAAACGTCCTTCATCGAGACGTCAAGCCCGAGAACCTGATGTTCTCGTCGGAGGGCGTCCTGAAAGTAACCGACTTCGGGATCGCCAAAGTAATCGGAGGCGATTCGACTCTCGCCACTAGAGCGGGCGAGGTCCTGGGCACGCCGGCGTACATTGCCCCCGAGCAGGCACGAGGGGCCCCGCTCTCGCCGGCGACCGATGTCTATGCCCTGGCCACCATGCTCTACGAACTGCTGTCGGGGCAGTTGCCGTTCCCCGAAGAGGCCGATGCGATGGCTCTTTTGTTCAAGCACGCCTACGAAGACCCGACCCCGCTGGACAAAAAAGCCCCGAACGTGCCCCGGGCCGTCGTCCCGGTCGTTATGCGTGGCTTGGCCACGGCGCCGGAGGACCGGTACGTGAGTGCCGAGTCGTTTGCCATCGCGCTGGCTGAAGCCTGCACGTC
>JASHVH010000161.1 GCA_030039575.1 Acidimicrobiales bacterium
GGCCCTCCACCGCTCGGTAGGTGACCAGGCCGACCAGAGCGGAGCCCAACCCGGCTTGTGACTGGAGCGCCTCGGCCATGGCCACTATCCGCCCTACCGCCCCGTAGCCGACCGCAGCTCCGCCGCCCAACGAGGGCCTCGACCACGCCGATCGTCCCAGCTAGTGCGCCCCCGACAAGCTGCCGAACGGGCTGGCGGTCGACGAGGCGACCGGCACTGTGTACGTGCTGAGCCTCGGGGCCGGGACCATGTCACTTCTGCGCGGGTGACCGCCCACACGTCCTCAGTTACGAGCGCCTGGCGTGTTCCAAGGAACCGACCCCGACGTGAAGCTACCGCAACACAAGCTTATGGATGTCAACCATCTCTTCTTCGATCTGGAGATTCTCTTCACTCAGACCTTCGTCGACTTCCGGTCTGAATGCATCGTCCCAAGCTCTATAGAGCTCGCTGCTTTCCCAAATTTCAACTGCCTCGACGCCTTTGGGGCCTTGATATACCGCCTGAGCGATGAACCCAGGGGCGTTCCTGATCCTCTCGGCCTCGCTGATACTCCCAGCAACCCGCTCATAGCTCGCCAAAGTCTGACCAACTACCCTAAATTTGAGAAGTACGGCCACTCTTGCCTCCAATTGCTCCGGTCGTCGACATTCATTCTTTGGGTCCGGCTCCGCCGTGTCAATGTTCTGCCGAGCTCTGCCGATGCCAGCTTCGCAGAGCTACCCCCTCGGTACCTGCTTCGAAACGGCTCAAAAGCGGCAGTTCACGAATGCCAGCAGGCCAGTCGCCAGTCGGAGATCGTGGACATCCCCCCTCCGACATGAACCCCTGGAACTACCGATTTGTTTCAGCGCCAGTCTCTCAGGCGCGAGCCGCGACGAGGGACCACAAGGCCGTTCTCGACCGCTTTTTCATACTCCCAGCGCGTCCGTCGCTCCCCCGACAGCCGCTCCAATTCGTGGTAGTTTGGGTTAAGCGGCGGCTTTACATAACGAGACGCCCCCGGGCATTATCGGCGTTCCGTCCTCGTGACTGTTCCGGGCCGGCGATGCGGGGGCGCCGAGAACGAACCGCTTTTGGGCGAAGTAAAAATCCCCGCCTTCAGGCGCGCTCGAGGCAGAACTCGTTCCCTTCGGGATCGGCGAGCACGACCCACCCGCCTGGTGCTCGGCCTCGACGGTCGTCGACGATCAACGCTCCGAGGTCAACGATGCGGTCGAGCTCGCCGGTGGAGGAACCGTCGTCCGGCACGAGATCCACATGCACCCGGTTCTTGACGACCTTGGGCTCCGGTACCTCCACGAACACTAGGCGGGTCGCCAGGCCGTCGGGGTCGCCCACGACCCAGAAGGGGTTGCCGGGCATTTCCTGCTTCGACCAGGCCCACCCGGTCACGCCGCTCCAGAAGCGGGCGAGCCGCTCACCGTCGGAACAGTCGAAGGTCACATTCAGGATCGAGGACGCCACGTGCTGATGGTGCCACCCCGTGGCCGGTCCAACAAGCGGTTACTCAAGGGAGCAGCTCGGCGCGCGTCGTGCTGGGGAGGTCAGGCTGGACGGTCACCCGGCTGGGTTCTCAGCGGTGCTGCTCACCGGAGGTGAGGTGGCGGCCGGCGCAGCGGCACGGATCCGGTCGACGACGATGGCGAGAATGGCACCGAGGGCGGCGTAGGTGCCGAGCACGATCAGCGCGCGGGTGGCCCCGTAACCATGGAAATAGACGACGTCCCGCATGGCGGTGGCCGCGGCGCCGGGCGGCAGCGCTTGGCTGATGGCCCGCCAGGGGTTGGGCAGCAGCTGAGGCGCGGTGGCGCCGCCGGAGGACGGGTCGCCGAGGACGATGAACACGAGCAGCCCGACTCCGGTCCCGGGCAGGCCGAGGAGGCGTTGGAAGAACGCGATAGGCAGCGCGAGCGCGAGCACGAATAGCGACGCCACGCCCCAGATCGCCAGGAACTGGCTGTGGAACGCGCCGACGACGACGTTGGTGGCGACCGCCATTAGGAGCCCTGCCCCGATGCCAAGGGCCATCACGGCCGACAGGTGCACGGCGAGCGACCGGCGCCTGGTGACCATGTAGATCATCGACGAACCCAGTACGCCCGCGATGATCAGGCTCAGGGTGGCGGAGAACGCGGTCCCCCCGTTCGGGTCGGTGGACGGCAGCGGGACCAGGTCGTGGACTATCAGTGGCGAGCCTTGCGCGCGGGCGGCCGCGGTGAAGGTTTCTTGCAGTAGCGTCGCCACCGGCACGCTGGCAGCGTCGGCGGTCAACAGGGTCGGCGACGGCCCCGGGTCGAACGCGCCGTAGACTTTTCGATGCAGGATCGCTGTTCGCGCCGCCGCCGGCGAGCGGTAGCCCAGGATCTGGAAGGCCCCCGGGGCCCGGCGGTCGAGCTGGTGGGCCGTTGCGGTGACCAGCTCCGGCGGTCCGATTACCCCCACCGGTAGATCGTGCGGCTTCGGCTCGTGGTTTGCTGCAACATTGGAAGTCACGAAGATGAACACCACGGCCAGCACGCCCGCCAGCGTGATCACCAGTATGCGGTTCGCCGGCGAGAGCGCCGATCTCTTAACGCCGACCGGGGGGCTCCTGAGCCGTGTGTTACTGGCCATGGCGGCCCGCGTTTATGCCCTCGGCACACTTCACTCCGGAATCGTCGTACTGACCAATCATTAGGGAATGTACCTCGGCGGTTCAATGTTCGAGGCCGTCTGCGGAGAACTCGGTCGCTGCCGAGATCGGCACGGGCGGGTCATAGCACTCGGCGAGTTAGGTGCCCCCCGAAGCCATGCTGCGTCAACGTGTGCAAAAACGCCAAATCGGTGAAGGCGTCGTCGAATACGCGCTCCCGGCTTGACCTTTCACAGCGTTCGTTTGGGCTGGGAAGCAGACAGCTGGGGTGGTCCGCTCGGCCGCTCACGCGCGCACCACCTTGGTGTCGGCGATCACCTCATGCGTTGGGGCGTTGACGTACCGCGGCTCCCCTCCCCATAAGACCGATCCTCCCTCTATATATCGGCGATAACATATATCCGATATCGCCGAAAGTCAAGACGCTATCGTGTTATTGTTCCCACCGATGTCACCGAGGGGCTCACGGCCCGACCCTCGGGCCCGCATATTGCGCGCCGCCACCAAACTGCTCGCCACTGGCGGGCGCACCGCGGTGACCACACGCGCGGTGAGCGCGGCCGCCGGGGTGCAACCGCCCACGATCTACCGCCACTTCGGCGACATGGGGGGGCTGCTCGACGCCGCCGCTCGCGAGACCATGGCGGTCCACGTACGCGACCAGGCGACCCGCGCCCTTACGGACGACCCGGTCGAGGACCTGCGACGAGGGTGGGACCTCTACGTCGCGTTCGGCCTGGCCCACCCCGATGCGTTCGCGTTGCTGTACAGTGCCCCGTCCACGGCTGGGCCTGCGTCAACCATCCACGAGGGCATTGCCGTGCTGCAGGGGCTCGTCGCCCGCGTCGCCGGGGCCGGGCGCCTCCGTGTCGATGTGGCTCACGCCACGGACGTGATCCACGCCGCCGGCACTGGCGTCACGCTGGCGCTCGCCGCCGCCCCGCCCGAGGAAGGCGCCCTGCGGCTCTCCGAGACCATGCGCGAGGCGGTCCTCACCGCCCTCACCGTCCGGGCCTCGGCCGAGGGCACAGAGGGAGGTCCCGACGCGATACCGGCGGCTGAACGGGCCGCGGTGCACGCCATCGCGCTGCGGGTACTGCTCGACGAGGTGCCCGGCGTGCTTTCCCCTCCAGAGCGACAGCTGCTCAGCGACTGGCTAGACAGACTGGCGATGGCGAGGAGCCCCGACGACGCCATGCGGAGGAGCTCCCCGCCGTCTCGGCAGACGAATAGTGCACGTCCATCGAGTTCTCCAAGGGCTCGTCGAGCCAAGGACGGGCTGGCTCGCACGCCTGACCGAGCAGATCCGCCAAGAACGCTTGGCTTTGAAAGGCCCGATTTACAACGGGATCCGTCCTAACGGCGGCTCTGGCTCGCTTGGCCCCGCTGGGTTCACTTGGTTGTGACTCCGGAATGAGCGACAGGTCGTACCTGGGGCCCCGGAGCGTTATCCAAGTACGTTCACAGCGCCGGCGCTGCCCGGCGAGGAGACGCCGGGCCGACCCGGGTTGCAGGCGGGGTTTCGTCACGGTGACGAAATGAGGGGAGCCCATCAGGGCCGCCCCACCTCTGCTGCATCCCTGCGCGGTAATACCGGCACCGCGACCGCCCAACGACCAACTCGCACCGCGCCCGCTGGCCCAAGGCACCAGCACCCGACCCTTTCCTCATAGCGTCGTCGGCCCAACCAAGGCGCTCCCGCTCCTCGCTCAGCGGGCACAACTCGCCGAGGGCTTCTTCATTTATCTAACGTACAAACAGGCACGAGATGCGGGGGAGAAAGTGACCATTGGTGGTTTCTCGCCGAAACGACTGGCCCGCGTGCGAGCGGTGCTCGAGCGTTACGTCGACGCCGGCTACGTCCCTGGTGCGGTTGCTGTTGTCGCCCGTCACG
>JASHVH010000162.1 GCA_030039575.1 Acidimicrobiales bacterium
CCGCTTATTGGCTGGGAACTCTTAGCTCTTGCGACGTCCAGACCATGACGGCTCGGGTAATGGGATGAGATAAAAGTGGCCTTCGCGCATAGCGGGTCGCCAAATAGACGTCTGCAATGACTGGCGGATACGGTCATCTGGGCGCCCGGCCCTGGTCAACTAGCTCGAGGACCACGGAATTCCGCTCCTCGTCGGCATTCGTCAGCGCGCGGGAGCGGGCAAGCTGGCCGAGGGCACCACGTTGTCCAGCCGTCCACCTGGTCGGTCGCGCACTTGTCCCGGCGGGGTGCGTTCTTCGAGAAAACACGCTCGGCGGGCGCGAAAATAGTGGTCAGGTGAGGACAAAAATACTGTACCTAGGATTGCCTGACGTGATCTTTGTCATAGTGGCCCGAACCAGGCCCCTCGAGAACGGAGGCCCAGCGTGCTCCAGACTGTCGGTCCTTTTCCAACCCTTGGGCGCCCTTAGCCCCAAATGACACGGGAAGTCAGGTCCACAGCCGGCCAAGTCTCAACATCTGACCCGGGCACTCTCTTCGACCTGGTCCGCCGGGCGAGGTCGGGTGACAAAGGTGCGTGGAGCGCCTTGATCGGGCGGTTGAAGGGCCTCGTGTGGCGGGCGACGGCGGAGAGCGGCCTCTCGCTGGCCGACCGTGAAGATGTATTCGCGGTGACGTTCTTCCGTCTTTTTGAGCACCTGGACGACATACGCGAGCCAGAGAGGTTGCCGGGCTGGGTGGCAACTACAGCTCGCAACGAGGTGATGCAGATCTTGCGCGGAAAGAGGCGGACGGAACCTCGCAGTGAAATCGAGCGATGGGAGAACACTGACATCATGGGGGTGGACGAAGGTCTTCTTGACGATGAGCTGCGCAAGGCGTTACAAGCGGCTTTTCTGCGGCTGGGGTGCCCTTGTCAGCAGCTCTTGCGGCTGGTGAGCGCGGTACCGCCACTCAGTTACGACCAGGTCAGTCAATTGATGGGCGTACCTCGAGGCGCCGTCGGGCCCACCCGCCAGCGCTGCCTGGAGCGCCTGCGCCGAAGCCCTGAGCTGCGCCCGTTCCTGGCGGGAGAGCGGGCATGAGCGGTCCTGATATCTCCAAAGACGAGGAACTTCTCCGGGCGCTCTCAGCGGCGCTGGAGGACCTCGACCCGGTGCCGGACGTGGCGCTTCGCGCTGCCGATAGTGCCTGGGACATTTACCATGTCGACGGGGAATTGGCGGCTCTCGTCGGCCCGGCACCGGACGGGCTCGTCCTTCTACGAGATGAAGCGGATCTCAGGTCGATGACCTTTGTCGCCTCCAAGCTTTCGGTCGAAATAGAAATCGATAATGACCGCCATGCCGTCGGCGTGCTCTCCCCGCCCGGCGTCAGGGTTATCGAAGTCGAACCCGTCTCCAGCATGGGGCCGCCGTTCGCCAGGACCGTCCACAGCGATGATCTCGGGAGGTTCCGGCTCGACCTTGATGTGGGCCTGTGCCGGCTCCGGATCGGCACGGGCCCCGAAGCCGTGTTCACTTCCTGGTTTTATTGCTGACTATGCCGTTGTCACGCCCGATGCACAGGAAGACGGGCGCAACGGCAGTCTCGTCGGCAGACCTTGAAGCGGCTAGCGCGGCACTGGGTGACAACCCGGCCCGCAGGCCGCGATGGAAAGCAACCATAAAGACAGACGTCGGCCGGTCGGGTACGGCGACCACAGGTGCTACGACAGCACGGGCCCCCAGCGCCACGAGGGTAGCGGCGGTGCCGATCACCTCCTCCCCCAACTCGACGCTGCTCACACCGGCATTGCACGACGCCAGCACAACCGTACTAGCGTGTTGCCTCACCCGCTCCAGGTCGTAGACGGTGAGCGGGCCGTCATGGAGGAGCACCGAGGAAAACAGAGGACTGTCGGCGCGGAACACGCCGTGAGCGGCCAGGTGTACGAGTTGGGAGCGACCGAACCCCTCCAACACATTTGCGACGGTCGCGTCAGGACCTGTCAGCACATAGGCCTCGGGGTACAACCCCGCCAGCTGACGGACCTCGCGTTCGGCCCATGGGAGCCCAGGCCCTGCTACAAGCATCACGCGCTCCGAGAGCGCCCCGAAGCCGGCGTGGGGATCAGCGGGACCTCCGGCCCAGGCTGTAGCACTCGGTGCCACGATCACATCTCGCGTCGAAAGGCTCGGGAGGCAACCCCACGGCAACCGATGAAGGTCTCCCGTTGGCACGATCACCACAGGCGTCCCGTCGGGGAGTTGCAGCGGGGCCACGAGCATTTCGTCAAGCCGGTTTGCCGCCACGCTGACCAGTTCGTCACTGGCGCCGAAGTTTGCTTTCCTCCCGCTTCGGCGCAGGGCGAACATGAGGTACGCCTGTTCCCTTTCGACTTCCTCGAGAGCGGCCAGTCGCTCGAGGCGCGCCCGAGGCCCGGCCAACGTGACTGCATGGAGCCGGCCTTCGAGGCTGACGAACTCGACCATGGCCCGGCCATTCAGGGCGCGGCGCAGACGGCTAACGTCGAGCGGGCGACTGTCCGTTTGTTCCCCCCGAGACTCGAGCAGACGTCGCCGGACGGCGTTCTCCATCAAAGTAGCCGCCGATTGGAGTTGCTCCGTAGGTGTGCCGTCGAGCGCGGCGGCGCGGAGCTGCGAGCGCAACCGGCGCAACTCGGCCAGGTCCGCCGCGAGCCGGTCGTCATCGGGGGGGCGCACCGGCGGGTAGCGCATGGAAATCGCCCGCCACCTGTCTGCGTAGCGGAGCACTTCGCTCGGTTTCTTGTCTTCAAGCGCCAGGAAGACACCGAGGCGAGCGAGCTCGGAACCATGGCCCGCCGCCTTAGCCCGCACTTCGGTCCCTCCGAGGGTAGCCAAATACTCGTTAACAACGCGAAGCCCGTGAGAGATAGCGCGCTTTGCGCCGGCTCGGTCCCCTTCGGCCGTGAGCAGCAAGGCGTTGGCGTGCCACGCCTTGGCTCGGAGGTCGGCAGGGCCTCGCCTTCTAGCCATCCCCGCTCGAGCGAGCTCCGATCTCGCCAGGGCCGGCTGATGCGCGGCCAAAGCCAATCGGCCCACGAACGTCCGCACATGTACGGCTTCGAACAACCAACCTTGGCTCTCCAGTTCCCGGGCCACACCCTGGCAGCGGGTGAGCAACCCGGGCGGCGGCTCCATCTGCTCCTCAATGAGCAGGATCTCCGCCTGGATCGCGGCGTAGTCGGCCATCGCAGCCCACGGCAGACGGCCAGCTCGCCGGAAGTCAGCGGCGACGGCCGATGCTTCTCGGCTGGCTTCCCGGTATGCACCTCCGGCCAGGAGGGACCTGGCCAGGCTCAGCCGGCACTCAGTGAGGGAAGCGGCGTCCCCCGTCAGCGCCGCCGCCTCCACGGCCTTCTGCGCCGCGGCGCGCGCCTCCGCGGCCAGGCCGGCGAGCAAAAGGACCTCGCAGCGGTCGGCTTCCAGCACAGCCACGACTGGACCGTGGTGGTGGAGGGCAGCGTACGCCTGCTCCGCTCGCGCAAAGGCGGTGAGAGACTCGGGCAGGTCACCACGTCGGGCGAGGGCGAAACCGAGGTTGTGGGAGGCCATGGCGATGAGGAGGGGCAGTTGCAGCTCTCTCGCTACTTCCTCTGCGGCGGCGAAGTCTTCGACCGCACCCTCAGAGTCGCCCTGGTAGGCACGGAGGATCCCGCGGTTGGTGCGCAGCCTTGCGATCGCCGCCCTCGGCCCGGTCTCCTCGAGTATGCGCAGCGAACGGGTGAACGCCACCTGGGCCTCGGAGTGCCGGCCCGTCCGTTGCAGGACGTACCCGTACAACATCTCCACCACCCCTCGGGTGGCCGGCGTAGCCACCGCCCGCGCCACAGCTATCTCCGCGGCGGCCTCATCGGCGGCTCCCGAGTTCACCAGCGACACGGCGAGGCCGGCGCGGGCCTGCGCCTCGCAATCCTTCAGGCCGTGCTCGACGCTGGTACTTATCGAGCGTTGGTAGTTTTCCACGGCCTCCGGCAAGCGCCCGAGCTCGTGGAGGGCAAGGGCCAGGACCCATCGAGCGGTGGCGTCAACCTCCGGGGAGTTGTCTCCGGCCACGATCTCCTGGGCCCGTCCTAGCACGGCGTCGGGGTCGCGGTGGCGCTGCTCGGCCAGGTCGGCTAGCTGCGCAACCGAGACGCGCTTCACGCAACGAAATCGTAGGTGACCGAACACCTCCTGCCCAGAGCAGTTACGACGAAAGGAAAAGGGAGAACATGGCAGCTCCAAGAGGCAACCCGGCTCAGGCAAACAAGTCGGCTGACGTAAACAAGTCGGGTGAGAGACGCGTAACTTATTCGATGACCGACGACCACTCTCTCATCGTCCATGCAGCCGGCGAAGTCATAATCCAAATCGACACCGACGACAAGAACATCAACGGCAATACGCCGGCAATCAAGGACGCTCGCCGGATCATCAAAGAGCTTGGCGGTCCGGACGAAGCCGAGTTCGAGAGCTTCAAGGACAGCCAAAGTATTGACCCTGACTTGAACAAGTACCTGGGTGCGACCCGCCTCCCTGGGCCAGTCCCCGCGGGTGCTGCCGGGGCGCCTGGCCCGGTACCGGCCGTCAAGTTCGCGCGCCTATTTGGCGTCGATGACCCTGTCCTTGTTGCCCGTAGGCTGCTTGCCCTCGGCTATCATGCGCAGCCAAATCACGTACATTCCGCCCACCTGCGTAACGGGGCAAGCCTGGTGGCGGGCCCCGCCTATGCCACGTTCTATGCCGCCCCTGCCTATGCCACACCGGCCTATGCCACACCCGCGTACGCTACGCCGGCCTATGCCACACCTGCGTACGCCACTCCCGCTTACGCCACTCCCGCGTACGCCACCGCCGCGTCGAGCCCAGCTGCTCGCACTGACGCAGTTGTCCCGACCAGTAGCGCCACCCCCGCAGCGATCGGTCAGACGACCAACGCCATTTTCGCTCGCCTGGACAACAAGCACTTCGATAATGGTGCGTATGTTTTCCTGCTTGACACAGGGCTAATAGACCTATCCTCTGCCTCCACGAGACTGAAGGACCTGCTGCAGGACCGTAGACCTCCGGTCAAACGCTTGGGACCAAAAGACCGCCAGGACAAGCCTGGAGACCCAATGCCTTTCGCGGCCGGGCATGGGACGTTCATTGGGACGCTTATAAGTCAACTCGCCCGGGGCTGCCGGGTAAGTGTCGGACAAGTGCTCGACGAGTCTGGGCTTGGTGATGAGTGGACCGTCGCCCAGCGAATAAATGAACTAACGACAGTACTCAGCGGCCTGGATGCTGGTGGCGAAAGTGTCGCTGCTCGGTCAATCCTTAACCTTTCATTTGGCGCCACGGCCCTGAACAACCGGCCTTACCTGCTGGAACAAGTTATCCTCAACATCCAGTCAATCGGTGTCCTGGTGGTGGCTTCAGCGGGGGACGACGCCAAGACAAAAGAGGTGTTCCCGGCCGCGCTTCCCGGTGTTGTCGGCGTTGGAGCGATTGGACCTACCGGGCCTGCTCCGTTCACAAACTATGGTTCTTGGGTCACCGCGTGCGCGCCCGGAGTCGAGCTGATAAGCGCGTTCTTCGGAGGTCCAGGCAAAGAAGCGTGGAGGTCGGGGGCCGACTACTTCGAGGGCTGGGCGATTTGGAGCGGTACATCATTTTCAGCACCCGTCGTGGCCGGTACACTTGCTCGGTTTATGATGGCAGAAAATGCCGCTAACCCTGGAAAACCTACGACTACCGCCCACCAGGCCAAGAAACGGTTGATAGACGCTCCTTGGCTCCTGCGAGTGCCCAACCTCGGGACGGTCGTAAACGTGGTCTGAGCCTGGGTTTGCGGGGCAGGGCCGGCACGGGCCACCCCGGGCCGCCAATCGGCGCCGCCAAGGAGCAGGCCCGGGGTGCCTTCGTCCAATTCGGCGCAGATCCTACGGCACTCGTCCACGTCGGCCCCGAGCGCCCCGATCATGTCGGTCATGTCAGCCTCCTCCTGCGGAACAGCGGTGCCGCGTCACTATCCCAGTGTTCTGGCCCGGCCGCCCAGTCCCATCGGGGTGTCCCGCCGGCGCGCCAGTGCCCATCAAAACGGACCGCCCATGACGTCATCCTCCACCTCGCCCCAAGGGCGGAGTCAAGCTGCCCGACAGGGGCAACTAGCATTGGGCCGTGGGCCGGCGAACGGGCCGTCCCCGCGAGGGCGCGGAGTATGGCGAACCCATGCCGGACGAACTAGCAGGTGACTTAGGTAGCTGGCTCAGGACCGCCCGCCAGCGGCGCGGCCTTACACAAGAGGAATTGGCGGCCCGGACGCGCACGGGCGTCACGGTCGACACCATCAGCAATATCGAGCGGGGGCGCACCCAGCCCAGGCACCACACCCTGGACGACCTCGTCAGTGCTCTGGGCCTCGACATGGCCGAGCGCACCGCCCTGCAAGCGGCCTCTGCCCGGCTCGGCCCGGGCCGAGGAGCGCGGAGTTTGCCTCCCAGTTCGCCAACTTCGCCCGCCGGCGAGCCGGTGCGCCCGCCCGCCTTGCCCGCGCCGCTGGTGGGACGCGACGACGATGCGGTAGCCGTGGCAGAAATCCTGCGAGACCGGGAAGTCCGGATACTGACCTTGACAGGGCCCGGTGGAGTCGGCAAGACAAGCCTCGCCCTTCAGGTGGCGGCTTCGACACGGGACCAGTACGCGGGCGGCGTGGCTTTCGTGGACCTTTCTCCTTTGCGCGACGTGCAACTCGTCCCCGCTTACATCGCTCAGGCCCTGGGTGCCACCGAGGAGGGCGGCAGGCCGCTCCTGGAGACGATCGCCGCGTACCTTCAAGCCCGGACGCTGCTCCTCCTGCTCGATAACTTCGAACAGGTCGTGGAGGCGGCGGGGACAGTGGCGCAATTGAGCTTGGCTTGTCCCGGGCTGAAGGTGCTGGTCACCAGCCGGATGCCGTTGCGGCTCCGGGGCGAGCACCTCTACCCCGTCCCTCCCTTGGCGCTGCCTTCGCCGGGGGACGCTTTCATCCCACGGGCTCTCGGCGACGTCCCGGCGGTGGCTTTGTTCGTGCGTCAGGCGCGTGCCCGGCGCCCAGACTTCGCTCTCACGGACAGCAACGCCGGCGTGGTGGCCGAGCTCTGCGGTCGGCTGGACGGGCTCCCGCTGGCCATCGAACTGGCGGCGGCCCGGGTCGCCGTGTTGTCACCCGCCGCCCTCCTGACGCGAATGGGCGCGTCACTGGGAGTGCTCACCCAGGGCCCGCGGGACCTCCCTGACCGCCAAAGGACCATGCGGGATGTGGTCGCCTGGAGCTACGGGCTGCTCAGCGAGGACAAACAGGAGGTATTCCGGCGCCTGGCCGTGTTCGCCGGCGGCTGCACGCTAGACGCCGCCAGCTTTGTGGGCGGGAACGCAACCGAGGACAACAGCTCAGATGACGACCCAGGCTTCGCCCCGCCCATTTTGGACCGCTTGGCCGCCCTGGTGGAGGCGCACCTGCTGCAGACGGTCGAAACCGCCGCCGCCCATGATGCGGCCACGGTCCCACTGGTGGACGCCGAAACGGGACGGGGCAGCCCCGGGCCGGCTCATCCCTCCGAAGAGGGCGAACGCTTCGCTGATCAGGAAGTGCGCTTCCGCCAATTAGAGACAGTGCGGGCGTTCGCGCTGGAAAGGCTGGAGGCCGGCACCGAGGCGTCCTCCGTCTACCAACGGCATGCCACCTATTTTCTGGCGCTGGCCGAGGCGGCCAGTACCGAACTGTCCGGGCCTGACCAAGGGACCTGGCTGGAGCGTCTCGAGACGGAGAACGACAACCTGCGCGCCGCCCTGGACTGGGCGAGGAGAAGAGCCGACGTCACCCTCGGCTTACGGCTGGCGGCCGCGCTATGGCCGTTTTGGCTGCGGCACAGCCATATGAGCGAGGGCAGGCGCTGGCTCGAGCACTTCCTCAGCCTCGACGGGGTGCAGGCGTCACCGCCGCCAGTGCGAGCTGAGGCCCTGACCGGGTTGTTGTGGCTGGCGCACGAACAGGACGACACGGTCCCGGCCGAGCGCTGGGAGGAAGGGCTGGCCCTGTACCGCCGACTGGGCCAGACAGGGCGGGTGGCCGGCCTTCTCGCACAACGGGCGTTGACGGCTCGCGCCCAGGGAGACTATGAAGAGGCGCTCGTGCTCGTGGAAGAGAGCCTCGACCTCGCTCGGGGGTCAAAGGACGACGTCGCCATTTCGTACGCCCTTTACCGCCTGGGCACGATCGCCCGGGAGAGGGGCGAGTTCTCCCGGGCTATTGCGGTGTACGAAGAGTGCCTGGAGCGGTACAAGACCCTGGACGACCCGACTGGCGTAGCCTTCGCCCTCTTGGGCCTGGGCGACATCGCGCGCGACCAGGGCGACCCAGCGAGTGTCGAGCAGTACTGTGACGAAAGCCTGTTCCGGTGCCGGGAACTGGGGCGCCAGTGGGGCATCGGCTTCTCGCTCAACAACCTGGGGTTGGCCGCAGCGATGCGGGGTGACCTGACCCGAGCGGAGACGCTCACGGGCGAAGGGCTCGACGTGTTCCGCACCCACTGGATGCGCGGTGGCCTGCTCGAGCTCATGGTCTCATCCGGGCAAGTGGCGTGCGACAGGGGCGAGTTTGGCGCCGCGGACGTGGTGCTGCGAGAGGCACTGGCGCAAGGCTGGCCGCTGGGGCCGCAATGGAAAGTTGCCACCGCACTCGAGGAACTGGCCCGGGTAATGGTGGCGGAGGGCGACGCGCGCACAGCGGCTCATCTGTTGGGCGCTACGCACGCATGGCGCCAACAGATGGGGGCTCCGGTACCGCCGTACCGCCGTGGCCGTGTCGAGGCCACCATGGCGGTGGCCGGGAAGGAGCTGGGTGACGAAGCCCTCGCGTCGGCGTGGGACGACGGAGAACTTCTCCTGCCGAAAGACGCCGTCGCTATGGCCCTCCGCACGAGCGAGCCCGGTTAGACGAGTGTCTGTGGACAACGTGAGGCACTGAGCGCCGGGCGGGCTCTGTGCCCTCAAGGCAACGAGGGCGGTTAGAGGTAGGTGTCAGACTGTGCCTATAAGCAAAATGTGCCCATGACAAAAGTGGCGGTGCTTGACGATTACCAGAGCCGTGCCAGCGGGTACGCGGACTGGGCCTCTCTTGGCCCGGGCGTCCAGGTCACCTTCTTCCACGAGCCGATCGACCCCACTGCCCTGGTCGAAACGCTGGTCGACTTCGAAGTGCTGGTGTTGATGCGTGAGCGGACTGCCTTCCGACGGCAGGTGCTCGAACGTCTCCCAAACCTGCAGCTGCTGGTGACCACGGGCATGCGCAACGCCTCGGTCGACATCGCTTACTTGAAAGAACGCGGGGTGGTCGTCTCCGGCACCGGACGCTCGGACGGCCCGCCCACCCCGGGCATCCCGAGCACCGCCGAGGTGGCGTGGGCCCTCATTTTCGCGTTGTCCAAGCGCGTGATTGTCGAGGACCGCGCCATACGTCACGGGCACTGGCAGCTCGACCTGCCAAGTGTCCTCGGAGGTGCGACCCTTGGCCTGGCCGGGCTCGGCCACCTGGGCTCGGCCATGGTCGCGCCGGCACGGGCGTTCGGCATGAAAGTGATTGCCTGGAGCCAGAACCTTACTGAAGGACGCGCCGTTGCAGAGGGCGTCGGCAAGGTCACCAAAGAAGAGCTGCTGTCTACCTCTGACGTCCTGTCCATCCACCTCGTCCTGAGCGAGCGGACCCGTGGGATATTCAAGGCCAGTGACCTGGCCCTCATGAAAGCCACAGCAGTGCTCATTAATACATCCAGAGGACCGATCGTCGACGAGCAAGCGCTCATCGCCGCATTGCGCAACGGCACTATCGCGGGTGCGGGCCTGGACGTGTACGACGAGGAGCCGCTCCCGGCAGCCCATGAGCTGACCACCCTTACAAACGTGGTCCTGCTCCCCCATCTCGGGTACGCCAACGAGGCTGGCTTCCGCCAGATGTACGGTCAGGCGGTGGAGGACATCGACGAGTTTTTACACGGCTCGCCGGTTCGCGTGGTCGATTAGCTCTCGAAGAGCATCCGCCAGGACTGAACTTTGGGCACGGGCCCGGTGAGCTTCGTGGTAACGCCTGTCTTGGGGTTGACCTGGCAAACTTCAAAATGTCCTCCCGCGCCAATTACGCCCTATTCCAGGGCCGACTGTGCTCGTGTTGGTGCGCACGGCTCAACGGCAAGTAACCCCAGTTTGGCCGAGACTTAAAGAGCACGAGTACCTAGTTCGGCCCGACCGATGGTTATCTGGCCTAAGTTGCGCCTTATGAGCACCGAGGACAAACGGGCCAATTTCAAAGCGCTACATGTCAAGGGGTCGCCCCTGATCATGCCGAACCCTGCCGATCAAGGGGAGGCCCGAGTTCTCGCCACCATTGGATTTGCGGCTCTTGCCACGACCAGCGGTGGGTTCGCGGCCACACTCGGGCGTTCCGACTACCGGGTCTCCAGGGACGAAGCTATTGCCCACGCCGCTGCCATGGTCTTATCGGTCGACGTACCGGTGTCGGCCGACTTGGAGAACGGCTTTGCCGACCGGCCCGACGACGTGGCCACGACAGTGCGTAGAGCCGTCGAAGTGGGCCTGGCCGGCTGCTCCATAGAGGACTTCACCACCCGGGCGGACGACCCGCTGTACCCCATCGGCGAGGGCGCGGAGCGGGTGGCAGCCGCGGCCGAGGCCGCTCATCACGGGCCCGGTCCGGGCTTGGTCCTTACGGCCCGGGCTGAAAATTACCTGCGCGGCCACCTCGACATCGCCGACACCATTAGCCGGCTCCAAGCTTTCCAGGAGGCGGGCGCCGACGTCCTGTACGCCCCCGGCCTGGTTGACCTCTCCGAGATAAGAGACCTCGTTGGCGCGGTCGATCTCCCCGTAAATGTCCTTCTCGTGCCCGGGGGGCCTGGTGTGCCCGAACTGGCCGACGCGGGCGTCGCCCGCATCTCCGTCGGCAGCGCCCTCCACAGTGTCGCGATCGGAGCCGTCGCCCAAGCCGGCCGCGAACTTCTCGAGGACGGCTCTACTGCCTGGATGGCTCTGGCGGCTGAGGGCAGAAGGGCTATCGCCGCGGCTTTCACTTAACGTTCAGATGTCCGAGCACCACTTCCTGCCCGAGCAGAAATGCTTGAAAGGTTTGTCGCGACGACACGCCCGTCCCAGGCATATCGTGAGCCGCCTGAATAAAGCGGCCGGGTTTCCCCATCTTGTTGGGCGGACCGGGTGACGGGTCAGACTCGAGCCATGATGAACGACCCTGCCGAAGAGAGGGGCCAACGGCCGTCGGTTACCCGAACTGCCAGACGCGAACTGAAGCCCGAGGAGACCCGGAACGTTCTCGTGGTCGTCCTGACGGTGGCCACCGGAGCGACGGACGCTATCGGTTTCATCCGTCTCGGCGGCGTCTTCACGAGCGTGATGACCGGCAACTTGGTGTTGCTCGGCGTGGCTGCTGGGCGAGTTAACGGCGCGCTCGCTCTGCACGCCGGCCTTGCCGTTGTGGGGTACGTTTTAGGGGTTTGGGCGGGGACGCGAATGGCCGGGCGACCGCTTCCCGCGCAGCCGGTCTGGCCGCGCAAGATCACCTCGACGTTGGCGGTCGAGTTAGCTGTCTTTGCCGTCTTCGGCACGTGGTGGGGCGTGGCCGGCGGCCACCCTTCCCGCCAGGCCACATACGTGCTTATCGCCGTAAACGCGGTCGCTCTCGGTATCCAGAGTGGCGCGGTGATGCGCTTTGGCCTCCCCGGGCTTTCCACGACATACCTGACCGGCACCCTCACAGACGTAGTGGCCGGCTTCACCAGACGGCGGCCACCGCTCCTCAGTCTCGCGGTATTCCTGGCCCTTCTGGCCGGGGCTGGGATCGGCGCGGTGCTCACTATCGAAGTCCCCGCTTCTGCGCCGGCAATCCCTCTCTGTGTTCTCGTCCTTGTCCTCGTCGCGGCCGCCCGGTTTTTCGGCAAATCGTCCGACAGCACCGCGGTCAACGAAGGCCCCCCCTCGGGGTCGCACGGCACCGGCACCGGCTGACTGCCGCCGCAACTGGCGCCGTCTGGTCAGCACCGCGAATACCGGCCGGACGGGACCCGGAATTTACCCGGAACTTGCGAAATTTCCGGTTGTTGTTCCGGGTTTTCCCTGGTCATTTGGCCCCGGGGAGCGCACCATGAGCGTGCCCGGCGGTACGGCTACGAGGAGGGAGCACCGTTGAGGACTGAGCAAAGCACCCGGTCAGGACCAGGAAAGGGAGGCCGGCCAGTAACGGCCCGCACCGGCCTGGCCGCCATCATCGGCGTGATCGCGCTTGTCGTCGGGGTCACCGGCATCGTCCGGCCCGAAGCTGCCGGCGCGGCGCCGGTAGCCGCGTCGGTCTACGTGGCCAATTACGAGGCAAACGACGTGGTGTCGTTCCCGACGACCGCCAACGGCGACGTCGCGCCAACGGCGACCATCAGCCCTGCTTCCCCGTCCTACCCGTGGGGGTCCGCCTTCGACTCGGCGGGCAACCTCTGGGTGGCGAACATCTACAGCGACACAGTGGTCGAGTACACCCCCGGCCAACTGGCCACCGGCGGCTCGCCCAGCCCGGCCGTCACCATATCGTCCACCGATGACAGCCTGGACGGGCCCACCGCCCTCGCCTTCGACTCGGCGGGC
>JASHVH010000163.1 GCA_030039575.1 Acidimicrobiales bacterium
CAGTTCGTTGGTATTTGCCACCCCGGTCGTCCAGTATTGGCCCGACAGGCTGTACCGGGGGCACGTGGCATTGGCCGGGGACGCCGCCCATGCCGCCTCGCCAATGGTGGGCGGCGGGTTCCGTCAGGGCCTCTACGACGTCGTCGCCCTCTCCGCTGCCTTCGAGGAAGACCGGAGCGGCGAGGTTGACCGACTGCTCGAGAGCTACCAACATCAACGCTTGGCGTCGGCGCAGGCGCACGTCGAGCACAGCGAGGCCGCCAGCCAGCAGTACCTCGACCGGGGGAACTGGGGCTGGCAGTAAGAGCCGGTTAGTTGACTACAAGCGTGCCCAATCTGGGCACGGAACGGAGGTACGTGATGAGCGAGCCAGTGTGGTTCGTGACCAGGGGTCGGGCTACTTCATCCAGGTGACCTCGATCGGAGGGCGGCTGACGGCTCCCGGTCTTTCCGCTTACCAGTCGGCGAAGTTCGCCGTCGAGGGCTTCTCCAGGGTCCTCAGCCAGGAAGTCTCCGGCCTGGGGATCAAGGTGACCTTGGCCGAGCCGGACGGGATGCGCACCGACTGGGCCGGCTCGTCCATGGACATCCCCGTCATGTCGAGCGCCTACATACCGACGGTCGGCGCCATGGCCGAGCAACTTCGGGCGCGGTCGGGGAGCGAGCCGATCGACCCGGTCAAGGTGGCCCGGGTTTTCCTCGACCTGGCTGAACAAAGAGACCCGCCGCTGCACCTGGTCCTCGGCCGCGACGCAGTCGATTACATCGCCAGGGACATGGCGGAGACGGCCGCTTCGGACGCCGAGTGGGCCGAGGTTGGCCGCTCGGTCGACTTCGACAGCTGACACGTAGGGCAGGAGACGATTTCCCCGCTGGCTCATGGCAGGTACGGGTGCCCGATTACCCGTTCGGGCTGAGCGTCCTCGGACGCTGGCGGTGATTATCATGAACCGTGTGCCGGCTGAGACTAGACCCGCCCGTGAACCAATAAAGTTCCTTGTCTTTTCTGCTTCACTGCGCCACGAGTCGCTGAACACGAAGCTCGCTCAATTGGCTGTCGAGTGCATCCAGGCGCACGGTGGCGAAGCGGATTTTGCTTTGATGCGAGACTTCGATGCCCCTTCGTACGACATCGACGTGCAGGACAGCGAGGGCTTTCCCCCCGGGGCCGACCGGTTCCGCGCCCGGCTTTTAGCTTGCGACGCATTCGTGGTTTCTTCACCGGAGTACAACGCCTCAATGCCGGGAGCGCTGAAGAACGCCATCGACTGGGTATCGCGTTATAAGCCGCAACCCTTCAACGAACGCCACGGCCTCCTTATGTCGGCGTCACCCTCGATGGGGGGCGGCAACCGTGGCCTGTGGGCTCTCCGCGTCCCTTTCGAGCACCTGGGCGCCCGGATTTACCCGGATATGTTCTCCCTGGCGCAAGCCCACCTCGCCTTTGACCTGAAGGGCCAGCTCGTCGACCCGCAGTTGAGTGAGAGGTTCGATACCAACATCGCTGACTTTATGGACCTGGTCGAGGCGTCCAAGCACTACCCATGCGTAAAGCGGGCATGGGTCGAGTACCTCGGAGAACATACCGAACCAGTTCTCGACCGGGTCGAATAACGACGCCATCAACGGCGGCGGGTCAGCGCCGCAGCCGTTCCACGGCGGACGCCGCCAGGGCGACAAAGGTCTGGCGGCGTCAAAGCCTTTATTTCTTAAACGCACTGGCTGGACCGTGTCGTTGCCATATGGCGGTCCGGAGTGGCCGGCTGGAGGGTGTCGGTCCTTTTTCTTAGTTTGCGATCACGAAGCTTTTGTTGTCATCGACGCGCAGGATGCTGACGGGGACGTTGGTGCGGTAGCCGGTCTTGGGGTTAATGGTGATCAGGCCGGTGGCCCCGAGGAAACCTTCGGTCTGGCGGAGCTCGTGCTCGACGGCCTCAGGGTTGTAGCTCTGCGCCGCGTCGATCGCCCGGAACAGGAGCCGGGCGGAGTCATAGGTGAACGAGCCCCACACCCCCGGGTCAGTGCCGAACACCGAGCGGTACTGGCGCACGTAGGTGGCGGCCGACGGCATCTGCGGGGCGGCGGGGACGCCGCTGAACACGCACCTCTGGGCCTGGGCCAGGGTGGTCTGGGTGAGGAAGCCGTTGTCCACGTTGGCCAGCCCCATCAGGCAGGGCGGGGCGCTGCCATCGGCGGTGAGCGCCTTGGCGATCTGGACGCCCTCCGGGTAGTACGTGCTCACGTACACGAAGCCGGGGTTGGTCGAGAGGGCGGTGGCCACCTGGCCGGCGTAGTA
The DNA here is from genome assembly GCA_030039575.1 of Acidimicrobiales bacterium. Taxonomy (GTDB): domain Bacteria; phylum Actinomycetota; class Acidimicrobiia; order Acidimicrobiales; family Palsa-688; genus Fen-671. The sequence continues at coordinate 2,297 of JASHVH010000163.1, forward strand.
GGTGGCGCTCTGGCCCTCCTTCACCGAGGTCCAGGTGACCGAATCGCCCCGTTGGGCCAGCGCCGCCCGCAGCCGCACCGCCATGCCCTCGGTGAAGGCGCCGTTGGCGGTGTCGTCGACCAGCATGGCCACGTGCTTGGCCCCGACGCTCTCCACGTAACGGGCCTCGATGGGGGAGATCTGCGTGTTCATAGGCTGGACGGTGGCACCGAAGCCGGCGGTGGCGTCGAGCGACGTCATCCATAGCGGCAGGACATTGTCCCGCCGGTAGAGCGGGAGGTTGGCCACCCCCACTGACGAGTTGTACGGCCCGACCACAAAATGGATGCCTTTATTGACCACCTGCAGCGCCACCGCTTTGGCGGCGGCCGCGTTGGCCTTGTCGTCGGCCGCGTACACCACCACCTTCCGGCCGTCCCATAGGCCGCCGTACGCGTCCAGTTGCTTGACCGCCAGCTCCACGCCGCGGAGCTGGTCCAGGCCGTTCGACGCCTGCGCCCCGCTTTGCGGCCCCTCGACCGCGATCACCAGCGGAGGCGGCGCGCCCGCGGCCAGAGCCGCAACTGGAGCAAACCCCCAGGCGGACAGGGCGAAAATCGCGCACAGCGAGGCAGCACCCTTCCCGACCATCACCCATCACTTCCCATATGCTCACCCATCACTCCCCATATGCTCTCCAAACGCCATTTCTGCGCAAAGGACGGCGCGGTTTGCGCGCTCTCAGCCAACGCATCGCCGCCGGAAAAACGTGCCATTCCGGTAGAGCCTTCATCGAGAGAACCCCGGGCAAACGGCACGCCCGCCGTGGCCATTCAAAAGTAAGCGCCAGAACTGGCCCGCCCTGAATAGCCACCGCCCAGGGAACATACTGCGAGTTCCGTCCAGTAGCAAGCGTCCCTCACATTGAGCTTTAGCAAGTCTTGGCATGGACGAACCCACGTCGATTGCACGTCTACCGAGAACGACACGGATGCACGCCGGCAGAACCAAGGTCATCGCATGAGCGCGGCGCACTCCAAGCACGTGTCGTTTACGCGGGGCGAGATATTGCCGGCGCTTTTGGTTAGCGTTCTCATTTGGCCGCGGATGACCATGAGCCGCTGCGCCTGCAAGACGCCGGTTCTCTAATTCAGGCATTTCGTGCATTTCACTCAAACCTAAACACCGTTCGCTCGTCCGCTGCCACCTTCGGCAGCCGTGCGCCGTCAGGAGTACACTTTTTTCCGCAGCCCTCGGGCCCGGTGCCCGGCGCAAGGGCGTTCGCGGTCATGGTCCCCCAGGAGGTCGAGATGTCCGCAGGACGCGCTTGGCCCGGCGGACCGGTCTCACGGGTGCCGGCGCTCCTCCAGGCGCCAGGCGCCCGGAGGTCTGGCCGCACCGCACGGCCACCGGCGCCGCCGGTCATGAGCCGGCGCCGGCGCGCCGTCGCTGTGGGGGTCACGGTTGCGCTCATGGCCAACTTTGCCGCGGTAGCCGGCGCCGCCAGTGCCGCCGCCCCGAGACCAGGCGTCCGGGCTACCCGCGCCTCGGCCTACCCGGGCCGCGTCCCGGCTGGCCTCCAGGCGGCCATCGACGAGACCCTGGCGGCCCAGCCGGTCACCTCTCCGGCGGGCGTGACCCTGGCGTGGGGCCGGGACGGCGCGGTTTCCTTCCGCCTGGACAAGGGCCACTCGGGCAACTTCGTCCTCCGCCCCGAGTCGGTCGGCGGGGCCCGGCCGGCGTTGTTCTCCCCAGGGCCGTTCGTCTTCGGCCCGGCGAAGACAACTGAGGCTCTCGGTCACGGGGCCAGCGCCTGGTACAAGACGACCGCCCGCGGCTTCGAGCAGGGCTTCACCCTGGCCTATCGTCCGGCCGGCGCGGCCAACCGTTTCAGCATCGTCATCGGCTACAGCGGGAGCTTGCGCCCAAGGCCGACCGGCCCCGGCAGCCTCAGCTTCTTCGGCCCGGCCGGCCCGGCCATGACCTACGGTGGCCTCCGGGTCACCGATGCCAAGGGCAAGGCGCTGCCGGCGCGCCTGGCATTGGGCGGTGGTGAAGTCCGCATGACCGTAGACGACGCCGGCGCCGTCTACCCGGTAAGCATCGACCCCGTGATCGCCCCGTCTTCGGCCTCCGTCGCCACTTTCACCGGGAGTGGGGGGGAGGAGCTAGGTTCCTCGGTGGCCCTGTCGGCCGACGGCCAGGCTGCCCTAGTAGGCGCCCCGGACGCCGGCTCGGGCAACGGCGCCGCCTTCCTCTACGACGCTTCAGGCGGGAGCTGGCCCACTACCCCGACGGCGACCTTTAGTGGTTCCAAGGGCGAGAACCTGGGCTCCTCGGTGGCCCTGTCGGCCGCCGGCCAGGTGGCCCTGGTGGGCGCCCTGGCGGCCAGCTCGAGCAACGGCGCCGCTTACGTTTATGTGGAGTCGGCCGGGAGCTGGTCCGCCACCCCCGTGGCCAGCTTCACCGGCACTGGGAACGAGGAGTTGGGCTATTCGGTGGCCCTGTCGGCTGACGGACAGGCCGCCTTGGTGGGGGCCTGGGAGGCCGGCTCGTTCAAGGGCGCCGCCTACCTGTACGAGGAGTCGGCCGGGAGCTGGGCCACAACCCCCACGGCCAGCTTCACCGGCAGCGGGGGCGACAACCTGGGTTACTCGGTCGCCCTCTCGGCCGACGGCCAGGTCGCCTTGGTGGGCGCCCCGGGAGCCAGCTCGAGCAGCGGCGCCGCTTTCGTGTACGCGGAGTCAGCCGGGGCCTGGCCGGCCAGCCCGGCCGCCAGCTTCACCGGCAGTGGGGGCGAGGAGCTAGGTTCCTCGGTCGCCCTCTCGGCCGACGGCCAAGCTGCTCTGGTGGGGGCCCCGTTCGCCGGCTCGCAAAACGGGGCTGCTTACCTGTTCACCGAGGCGGACGGGTCCTGGCCCACCACCGCCACGGCCACCTTCGCCGGCTCCGGGGGCGAGGACCTCGGTTACTCGGTGGCCCTGTCGGCTGATGGACAGGCCGCCCTGGTGGGGGCCCCGGCCGCCGGCAATGGCGACGGTACCGCCTACCTGTACGGCGAGACGGCCGGGGCCTGGCCCGCCTCCCCGACGGCCACTTTCACCGGCAGCGGGGTCGAGCGT
>JASHVH010000164.1 GCA_030039575.1 Acidimicrobiales bacterium
GTGGAGTACCGCCCTTATCCTCTGTCGTAGTTAGCATTAGTGCCGACCACCACCATTACGACGGAGAGAAGACACTATGGCTGAGCGCAAGACCCCGACCAAGGGCACGCGAAAGTCCGCGTCGACCACCGCCGGCAAGGCGGCCAAAGGGTTCACGGAGGAAGAACGAGCGGCGATCAGGGAGTACCGCCGAGAGCTGAGCGCGGCTTCGCGCCGTGGCCCGCGCGCTGCACAGGAGGACGGCGAGAGCGATGTAATGGCGAAGATCGCCGAGATGTTGGGCCCGGACCGCGCCATGGCCGAACGGCTCCATGCCATCATCAAGGCCAGTTCGCCAGACCTCTCGCCCAGGACCTGGTACGGCATGCCGGCGTACGCCAAGGACGGCAATGTCGTCTGCTTTTTCCAACCGGCGCAGAAGTTCAAGACGAGGTACGCCACGCTTGGCTTTAGCGACAAAGCGAACCTTGACGACGGCAACGTGTGGCCGACTTACTATGCGCTAAAAGAATTGACGGCGGCCGACGAGTCAAGGATCCGCGCCCTCGTGAAAAAAGCGGTGAGCTGACGACAGGACAAGCGGAGGCCTGGGTTTTCTATTCCTGCGTGAGGTCGGTTGCATCGAGCGCGATACGCAGAGGTTGGCGCCCGGCGGGCTGATGGGGAGCTGGGCCTGGCGCACCTTGTGGGGGGATTGCCATCTCGAGCTCCTCACCGGCGGCCAAGGCAAAAGGTTGCCCGTAGTGAGCAAACTCGAACTTCACATCCTGGTCGGTGTCCAGCCCGTAGGACGCTCGAGCGGTGCCGATGGAGACCCTCACTTTGGCGCCGCGCCAACGCAGGGAGAAATCGAGGCGCGTTAGCGCGTCGGGCAGACGGGGAGAAAAACTAAGACGACCGCCGTAATCGCGCATTCCTCCATAACCCGCTACGAGGGCGATCCATGTCCCGGCCAGCGAAGCCATGTGCACCCCATCATGGGTATTGCTCTCCACGTCGTCCAGGTCCATCGTGGCCGCTTCGGTCAGGTAGTCGTGCGCCAGCCCCAGATGGCCCACGTCGGCGGCGACGACAGCCTGAGTGCAGGCTGACAACGAAGAATCGCGTACAGTAAGCCCTTCGTAGTAGTTAAACGCTTGCGCCTTTTCTTCGAGGGTGAAGGCGTCTCCTCGCCAGTGCATGGCCAGCATGAGGTCGGCCTGCTTGACTACTTGCTTTCGGTACAACTGGAAATAGGGTGCGGTGAGCAGGAGAGGGTAAGCCCCGGCGTTGGCGGAGGCCTCGAAGTCCCAGACCTCTTGCATGGTGGAACCGCGAAACTGTTCGACGTGCCCGGCGTCGTTGCGGGGGATGGCAAGCGCCTCGGCCGCTGCCCGCCAGTCGGTGAGCTCTGAACGCAAAGCTCCCAGCTGGTCTGCCACATCGGGCCATCGCTCGGCGAGGTCCGCGGCTCCGAGAAGGTTTTGAGCGGCCATCAGGTTCGTGAAGGTGTTGTCATCGACGAGCGCGCTGTACTCGTCGGGGCCGGTGACCCCATCGATGTGGAAACGGCCGTCGGGACCGTAATAACCGAGCGACATCCAGAGGCGCGCTGTCTCGACGAGCAACGGTAGGGTGCAGTCCCGTCCAAAGTCTTCGTCGTCAGTCCACCAGAAATGGCGCAGGGCGGCCACCGAGATGTCGGCGTTGACGTGGAACGCAGCCGTGCCGGCCGGCCAATAGGCCGAGCACTCCTGGCCCCGGATCGTGCGCCATGGGAAAGCCACACCGGCCAGGCCCAACACTTGCGCCCGCTCGCGTGCCAGTTCCATCGTTGACTGCCGCCACCGCAACGCGTCAGCCGCCGCCCACGGCGCCGTAGCCGACAAGACGGGCAAGACAAAGCTCTCGGTGTCCCAGAACGCGTGGCCGTCGTAGCCCGGCCCAGTAAGGCCCTTGGCCGCCAAAGCTCGGCCCTCGGTCCTGGCCCCGGCCTGCAGCACATGGAACAAACCGAAACGCACCGCTTGCTGCACGACCGGGTCCCCTGCGACGGTGACGTCTGCGCCGTCCCAGAACTCGGCCATGAAAGACCGCTGCTCTTCGGCGAGAGTTTCCCATCCCGCCAGCACGGCAGCGGCAATGGCGGCGTCGACCTGGTCACGGACCGCCGGACGGGACCGCTGGCCCGACCACTCGTAGGCGACGAACTTGGTCAGCACCAGTGACTCGCCGGGCTGGAGACGGGCGGCGACGGACGTGCGAGCCCAATCGTCGCCCACGTACATATGCGTCCGCACCGCATCCGCGTCGACCCCGCCAACCTGGTTGACCATCACGGCACCCATGAGGAGGTTGCTGTTGCGAGTCCTGTGCATGAGCAGCGCCCGGGCGCCATAGGAATCGTGCTCCACAGGCACCAGCGGGTGGTCGAGGACGGCCGCCACCCGGGGGTCCTTCGATTGAGCGGGCACGTCTTCGTTGGCGACGAGGTCCGACTGGACCACGACGGAGGTGGGCTTGGAGAGCGCTTCGACCTCGTAGCGAATGGCCAGGATGGACCTATGGGTAAAGGACACCAGGCGGGTCGATCGGAGCTTCACCACATGGCCCGCCCGTGACTGCCATTCCGCCGCTCTGCGTAGGACGCCGGCGCGCAAGTCGAGCACGCGCTCGTGGTGGAGGACCCTACCGTAGCGGACATCGAACGGCTCGTCGCCGACTGATAGGCGGATGAGCTTGCCGTTCGTTACGTTCAGGACCGTCTGGCCAGACTCCGGGTACCCGAAACCGCCCTCGGGGTATGGTATCGGACGAAGCTCGTAAAAAGAACACAGGTAAGTGCCCGGTAGTGCGCTGGGCTCGCCTTCATCGAGGGTGCCGCGGACGCCAATGTGGCCGTTTGATAGGGCAAAAATCGACTCGGACTGCGGAAGAATGTCTAGGTCGAGGCTTCGTTCGCAGATCTGCCATGGCTCCACCGGGAAGGCCTTCTGCCTGATCACCGCCTTACTCCGATCAGTTCGGCAAGGTCGGTCACGACGACGTTGGCGCCTGTCTCCAGCAACGCGGCGCGGTGCCCAACCCGGTCAACTCCCACAACGAACCCGAAGCCGCCATTGAGCCCGGCCTCGACGCCGGCGAGCGAGTCCTCGAAGACGGCCGCCTGCCCGGGGGCGACGCCGGCCAGGCGGGCGCCGGCCAGGAACGAGTCGGGCGCCGGTTTGCCCCTGAGGTTGTACTCGACCAGAGTGTGGCCGTCTACTCTGCCCTCGACTAGGTCGGACAGGCCGGTGGCGTCGAGGACTTCCTTCGTGTTCGCGCTGGACGAAACGACCACCCGGCCCAAACCGGCACTCCTAGCCGCCTTCAAGTACTGGACTGACCCGTCGTAGACCTCGACACCCTGTTTCGCAATGATCTCGTGCAGGAAGACGTCCTTACGGTTGCCCAGGCCGAAATTGGTGACCTGGGATGGGTCGTCCGATGGGGACCCGTCGGACAGCGATATCCCGCGGGCAGTCAGGTAGTCCCGCACACCGTCATGGCGCGGCTTGCCGTCCACGTACTGCTCATAGTCAAGAACCACGTCGAAGGGGCGGAAACCGTTGCCTTCCCTGGCCCGCAAGAACTCGTCGAACATCTGCTTCCACGCCGCCGCGTGCACGACGGCGGTCTTGGTGAGCACACCGTCCATGTCGAACAGGCCGGCACGAACCTCCGCCGGCAGCCCCAGCCCCTGAGCGCTTTTCATGGCGAATACGGCCGGGCCCAATTCCGGATCTCGGGCATGTCTTCGAGATGTTCCCTCACGTAATTCGCCTGCCTATCGAGCTGCGAGTTGCAGTACGCGACGAGTTCGCCACCTCGCTCAGGGGCCCGGCGCGCCCGTCGCCCAAAGTTGGTCTGCTTCGTCGGCGGACAGGTAATTAGGGCAGCCCACCATCGCAAGTCCAGCTTCAGCTGGTCGTCCGGGTAGTCGGTGCGGGTATTGGCCACCGCTCCTCCTCATCCTCGCGTACGCTATGAGGCGAGCATAGGGGTGGCGCAGACGCGCTGGCGATGCCTGTTACTCAGCGTTCGCGCGCTCTTCACTTTCAGGTCACGTTCGGGGATCCCGGCGCCGGCAACGACAGCCCCTGCGGCACCTGGGGACTTCAAGAGAAGCCGCTGTCTACGGTTCGGCCTTCATAAAAGCCTGATTCAGTGAGGATTACAGAAAACGGGTTGGCCCGGAGTGCGCCCCCTGTACCTCGACCCCAGCGGACGCCGCCTTCAGGTCCCAGTACCCGTACTCGACGGTGCCAACCTCAGGTGAGGTGAACCCGGGCCCGATCTCGTGAGCGACTACATCAAGGCGGGCGGCGCGAAAGGCCGCCTCGACCTCGGCGTCCTCCCAGAGGTGCAGGGTGAGCGGCAGCAGGGGGAGGGGGTGGAGCGTCACCTCGTGCTCCGGCGAGATAGGCCCTGACCGTGGCACCGTCAGTAAGAGCCGGCCTCCGGGCTTCGTCGCCGCGGCGAGGTTCCGGGCTACCTGGGTGAGGTCCGAGCAGAACTCGAGGCACCCGAGCGCGATTGTCACGTCCGCAGGCGGCCATTCTGCGGGGAAGGGCTGGTGGTAATCGTGGACCACAAAGGTGCCGGTCGGCCGGGCGAGGGCAGCCATGCGGACCATTTCGGGTGACGCGTCACAGCCGATGACGTGGACCGACGCGGCGAGGCCTGCACTGAAGTGGCCCGGCCCACAGCCGACGTCGAGGACGGTGAAGCCGTCGCCGGCCACCTCTTCCAGCCATGATCGGGCGCAGTCCCAATAGTGTCCCCGGCTAGCGCCGAGCCGTTCGTAAGCCGGAGCCACTTGGTCGTACAGCAGACGGACGCGGTCCAGCTCGGCCTCGCCTTCGGCCGGGCGTTCCCTGAGGCCGAGCAGAATGATCCTGCCGTGGCCAGTCTCGATGGAGACCTCGCCGGAGAGGAGCTTGGCACCGTCTCTCAACTCCAGGCGCATCAGCGCGACCTCGCTGTGGGTCAAAGCCCCCGGCAATTCCCGCACGGTTATGCCGAACGCCAACAGTCCCGAAGCGAGGCCCTCCTCGGCCGCCCGTCCCGGGAGGAAGATGGCGGCCCGGATGCCGGGGTCGAGATGGTCCTCGATCTCCTCGACGGACGGTCGGGCCTCCAGGCTCATCAGCCACCGGAGCTGTTTTCCCGGTGCTGTGGGCGGGACGAGCCCGGGGTCCATGGGGGAAAGCTAACAGGGCGGGCGGGCCTCAGCGGCGGCATCCACCAACGAGCCTGTACGGCCCACCCGGCGCCGGCGGCTCAGCAGCTGTGGCCCCTGGGCGCGGAGGGTGGGCGCGGAGAGGGGCCGCGGAGGGACTTGAACCCTCCGGGCCCCAATTGCTACTGACCTTGTAGCAATATGTTTTGCCTAGTAGAGGACCACTTGCAGTGTGCCTGATGTCATAAGTGCGCAAGCCTCTTCCATAGTGAGCATCGGGACTTCTTGCACACGACGGTGCGGGGCCCGGAGCTCGTGGCCGGCCGCTGGGTTGTCTTTTTGGGCGTGCTTATTGCGTAGACGCGATCCTGTCCGTTGGTCGGGAGAACGCCGGACTGCTGAAGTTGTCGTCTCCCCTGTCGCCTTCACGGCTCATCGGTTCGAGTTGAGTCGTACACCTGTGGTCATATGAGGCCACGGCTGCTCGCTCGTTTGACGGCCGACGCCCGCGACGTTACGCCGAGCTTCATGTAGGTGTGCCGGAGGTGGGTCTTGACTGTGTTCAGCGAGAGGTGAAGCTCAGACGCCATCTCGACATAGGTCAGGCGACTGGAAAGCTTCTCCAGGACACGGATCTCGGCGTCGGTCAGTGGATCGGGCAAGCCGTTGCCTGGGTGGAAGCGCACCGAGAACTTGCGGTCGTCGACGCGGGCGGCGATGAGCTCCGAAAGGACCTTGTAGCGGGGATAGGAGCTCCCGCTCTCCACCAGGTGGTCGACAAACTGCGGGGCCGTGTCGAGCACGGTTTGCATAAAGCCATAACGCTCGATAGAAGCCAGGGTTTCATTGACCATCTCGTGCGCTCCCGGTGACCCCAGCATTACTGCACTGCTCGTCCGCAGCAAACGAAGCTCCAGGTCGGAGCGGGTCGTGACCGCATGCTCCGGAACGTCTCGCAAGCAGTCTTGTGCCCCTCGAGCGTCGCCGGCGGCGAGAGCGGCCACTGCGCACATGACCTTCCGGCGGTTGTCGGGTAGGTGGGCGGCAGCGGCCTCAGCACCTCTTGGGTCACCGAGGCGCAGCCGGCAGTGGGCTTCGAGTTCGTCTGCTTGCGACAAAAGCGGGGACCGATCGCTCCTCAGCGCGGCCCTGGCCTGCGGCAACGAGGCTAGCGCCTCGTCAAGTTCGCCTTTCGTCGCCCAGAGGCGCGCCCGGTCGAGCTGGGCCAGGTAATCGAAGATAGGGCGGCGGCCGGTCCCCACCAGGTCCAGCGCCCGCTCCGTCACGCTGGCCGCCGTTGCCAGGTCGCGTCTTTCGAGCGCCAGTAGGCCGGTTGTCCGGAGAGCGCAGAAGGCGTAATAGTGCCGACCGAAGCCGAGCGCGCCCGCTGCGTCTAGGGCGCCGGCGGCCAACGCTGCTGCTTCAGCGAGATCGCCCGCGGCCAAAGCAGCTTCGCTGAGGACCGCCGGGCAAAGCACCTCCCTTTCCGATCTGTTCGCTCTCTCGTAGGTGCTGATGGCATCGGCAAACTCCCGCGCACCAGCGAAGTCGCCCAGGAACGACTTGGCGCACATCGCCACGCCGTTGAGGCCGGTGGTTAGCCAGCTGTCGTCCAAGCCGTTAGCGGTGGCCGCGAGTCTTCGTCCTGCGTCTACGTAGGCCGACGACTCCTCCAGTTCACCTATGAAGAACGAGTGGATGCCTCCAACAACGGCAAGCTCAATAGCCAGCTCCGGTTGTCGTTCCGCCTCGATAGGGACCTGCTGAGCCAGTGCGAGAGCGTGCGAACCGCGGTCGAACGCGCCTCGCAACATCAGCTCGGCGGCCAGCGGTAGCAATATTTCTGCGGTGCCGGCGAACATGTCCGGGTTGACCTCGTCCAGGTCCAGGGGGCTGGTGAACCGCGGGTTGAGGGAGTAGTCCCGGATCACACCCTTGCTCAAGAGGTCAAACGCGGCCGCTCGGTCGCCGGCAGCCAGGAGGTGACGTGCCGCCTGTCCGACCTGGCCAGCCTCCGCCAAAAACTGGGCGGCCTCGGAGTGCAGAAGCCTTTCTCGGCCAGGTTCGCGAGCGTGCAGCTCTGCGCTGAGGACCTCCTTGACGAGCTGGTGATAACGGTAGGTGTGAGCCCTTTCGTCCACCATCGTCACGAACAGGTGGGAACGGTACAGTTGCCCCAACAGTTCGGCCGAGCGCGGCCCGTACAGAGCGGTGCAGGCGGCGACGGACAGTTCGTCGAGGACCGAAGTCGCCAACATGAAATCGGCCAAGTCCGGTGCTTGGCGGGAGAGGACCTCGTCGAGGAAGTAACCGGCAACTGCGTGACGGTGCAGGTCTACGCGGTCGACCGCTTTTGTCGGGTCCGGGGAACTCTGAATAGTGATCGCCGCCATCTGTAGCCCGGCCGCCCA
>JASHVH010000165.1 GCA_030039575.1 Acidimicrobiales bacterium
GCTTCGAACAGGGCCGGCGCGCTTTCGAACGCGGCCCCGTTGGCGCAGTCGAGGGCGACCCGCAGGCCCCCGAGGCGCCGGCCCTCCAGGCACGACAACAGGTAGTCCTCGTACCGCCTGAGTGCCCCGAGGTCGGGAGCGATCTGCCCGATAGCGGCGCGGGTGGGCGCCCAGGGACGTCCCGGTCCCGAGACCAGTGCCTCGAGCTCGGCTTCCAGGGCGGCCTCGGTCTCATTGGGGAGCTTGGAACCGCCGGCGGAGAAGAACTTCACCCCGTTGTCCCAGAAGGGGTTGTGCGACGCGGAGATCACCGCCGCCGGGGCCGCCTGTTCAGCGGAGAGGTAGGCCACCGCCGGGGTGGCAATGACCCCGGCGTCCACCACGTCGATACCCTCTCCGGCCAGCCCGGCGGAGAGCGCCGCCTGCAACAGGCCGCTCGAAAGACGCGTGTCCCTTCCTACGATGAAGCGCCGGCGCGGAAGTTGGCCGGGCGGGCCCGAGCCGACCGGGCCGGTCACGGCCGAAGAAGTGGCCGTCATCGCCGCGTCGCCGGCTGGGCCGCCGCCGCCACCGCTGTTCGACCCGTCCGTCGCACTGCCGGCTAGGACACGGCCCGCCGCTCTCCCGAGCGCCATCACGTACTCAGGGGTCAGCTCGGCGTTGGCCAGGCCCCTTACGCCGTCAGTGCCGAAATGCAGCATGTGCCTTACGAGACCCTATCTCCTGGAGGAGAGACCTATCTTCTGGGTTTGCCGCCTCAGTGCCAGGAGAATACCTGGAGGCTCGGCCGGGGGACTAACGCTTGGAGTACTGAGGCGCCTTGCGGGCCTTCTTCAGCCCGTACTTCTTCTGCTCCTTCTCGCGCGGGTCGCGGGTGAGGAAGCCGGCTCGCTTCAGCTGGGCACGCAGTTCGGGTTCCAGCTCAGCCAGGGAACGGGCGATGCCCAACCGGAGCGCTCCGGCTTGGCCGGAAACCCCGCCGCCGTCCAGGCTGGCATCGATGTCGTAACTCTCTGCCTTCTCGACCAGTCGCAATGGCTCTGTGAGGACCATGCGGTGAGTGGCGGAAGGGAAGTAGTCCTCGACAGCACGACCGTTGACGACGATGGTCCCGTTACCAGGGCGCAGGCGGACGCGCGCGATGGCGGCTTTACGCCTTCCTGTGGACTGGGTCAGGGGCTTGGGCACTACCGTGTTCTCCTCTCGGCTGCATGGCAAGTCGGGGCGGCGGGTGAGCCCGTCCAGTTTGCCGTGCTGGTCAAGCTACGCGATGGACTGAGTGGTCGAGGGCCAAAGGCTTGGGGGTCTGAGCCGCGTGGGGGTGCTCAGGACCGGCGTAGACCTTGAGCTTGCGCAGCATCTGCCGGCCCAGCGGGCCCTTCGGCAGCATGCCTTTCACCGCCAGCCGCACCACCTCTTCAGGCCGTTTGGCCAGCATGTCGCTGTACGAACGGGCCCGTATGCCCCCCGGGTAGCCGGAGTAGCGGTAGTGGTACTTCTTTTCGCCCTTACCGGCGGAGAGGACCACCTTGGCGGCATTGACCACGATCACGTAATCGCCGGAGTCGAGGTGGGGGGCGAACGTCGCCTTGTGCTTGCCTCGCAGGACCCGAGCCACTTCGGACGCCAACCGGCCCAGGACGGCGCCGGTGGCGTCGACCTCGTGCCAGTCGCGGCGGATCTCGGAGGCTTTAGGGGAGTAGGTACGCACGGCCCGACCAGTATAGACGGCCGACCCCGCTACGACCAGCCAGGACACCCGCTCGGGCGGCCCGGGTGGTGCCCCGGTGGCGGCGTGGCGGCATGGCGGCGTGAGGCTTGGGCTCGGTGGTGGCCGAGCCGGCGCCCCCCGGGCCCGTGACCCCTCCGTGGACTAGTCAGGTTGGGCCCGCATGACCGGGGGCCCGCGGAGGCACCGACGGCAGAACCTGATGTGGGTTTGTTTGGCATGACGCGCCCGGCTTAATGTGGGTGCCAGTGCCCCGTCCGCTCCTCGCCCTCGTCGTCCACTGGGGTTCGCCCAATGGCGTCACCGAGCAGTCGAACCAGGTCTACCAACTGTGGAACCTCGTCTACTGGATCAGCATCCCGCTCGGCGCCATCGTCATCGGGCTGATCGTGTGGTGCGCCTTCCGTTACCGGGAACGACGCGGGGAGGAACGCATCCCCCCGCAGGTCCAGTACCACCTGCCGCTGGAGTGGTTCTATACGATCGTGCCGCTCATCCTGGTGAGCGTGCTCTTCTACTACACCTACAAAGCGGAGGACAAAGAAGACAACGTTGCCCCCAACCCCTCGCTCGTGGTGAGAGTGGACGCCTTCCAGTGGGGCTGGCGCTTCAGCTACCCGAACGGCTACCAGGTGCTGGGCAGCGTGTCGGCCGAGCCCAGTATCAACGACACCAACCTGCCGGTACTAACCCTGCCGGCGGGCGAGACCGTGCAGATCAACCTCTTCTCAGACGACGTGAACCACTCGTTCTACGTCCCGGCGTTCCTGTTCAAGCGAGACGCCATCCAGGGCATCAACAACTCGTTCGACCTCAACATCGACAACAGCGTGGCAGGGCAACGGTTCATCGGAGAATGCACGCAGTTCTGCGGCACCTACCACCCCTTCATGCGCTTCTGGGTCCAGGTAATGGCCAAGAACCAGTTCAACACGTGGCTTGCGTCCCGTCACGGCCTGAGCACGAACGTTTCAATAGGGTGACCAAAACATGACCCTCCTCGAGGAACGACCACCAGAGCGATATGAGGCGCCTGAGCGGCGTCTCACCGAAGTCATCCCGGCGCCGAAGAACAAGGGCATCCTCGCCTACCTGACGAGCACCGACCACAAGCAGATCGGCATCAACTACATGGTGACCAGTTTCACCATGTTCTTGATCGCCGGCGCGATGGCGATCTTGATGCGGGTGCAACTGGCCGTGCCCAACAACAACTTCGTGAGCCTCACCACCTACAACGAGCTGTTCACGATCCACGGCACCATCATGCTGTTCCTGTTCCTGGGCCCGTTCGCCTTCGGCACGGCCAACTACCTGGTGCCCATCCAGGTCGGCGCCCCCGACATGGCCTTCCCTCGTTTCAACGCCTTTTCTTATTGGCTTTTCCTCGGCGGGTGCATCACCCTGCTCTCGAGCTTCCTGACCTCGTCGGGCGCCGCCCAATGGGGTTGGTTCGCCTACGCCCCCTTGACCGAGTGGATCCACTCCCCTGGCCCCGGCGGCGACCTCTGGATCGTCGGTGTGGCCCTGGCCGCGTTCTCCAGCATGTTCACCGGGATAAACCTCATCACCACGGTGTTCTGCCTACGAGCGCCGGGCATGGTCATGTTCCGCATGCCCATATTCACCTGGAACCAGCTCGTCACCGCCTTCCTGGTACTGCTCGCCTTCCCCGTGCTCAGCGCCGACCTGGCCCTGCTGTGGGCCGACCGGCACCTAGGGACGAACTTCTTCAACCCGGCCCGGGGCGGGCAGCCGATCCTGTGGCAGGACCTGTTCTGGTTCTTCGGGCACCCCGAGGTCTATATCCTCGCCTTGCCTTTCTTCGGGATGGCGACGGAAATTATCTCGACCTTCTCCCGCAAGCCCGTTTTCGGTTACAAGGGCATGGTTTTCGCCACGCTCTCGATCGGCGGCCTGTCCATGGGGGTCTGGGCGCACCACATGTACACCACCGGCGCCGTGCTGCTGCCGTTCTTCACCATCATGACGTTGCTCATTTCGGTACCGACCGGTATCAAGTTCTTCAACTGGATCGGCACGATGTTCCGGGGGTCGGTCAGGCTGGACTCGCCGATGTTGTTCTGCCTCGGGTTCCTGGTGTGCTTCCTGCTCGGCGGCTTCACGGGCATCATGCTCGCCCTGCCCCCGCTCGACTTCCAGTTGCACGACACCTATTTCGTAGTCGCCCACTTCCACTACGTGCTCTTCGGAGGCTCGGTGTTCGCCGCCTTCGGCGCCATCCACTACTGGTTCCCGAAGTTCACCGGCAAAAAGCTCGACGAACGATTAGCCAAGATCACCTTCGTGATCATGTTCATCGGTTTCAACCTGTGCTTCTTCCCCCAGCACGACCTGGGCCTCCGGGGTATGCAGCGGCGCATCGCCACTTACCCTTCCAGTGCCGGCTGGAGCTTCCTCAACATGATCTCGTCGATCGGGGCGTTCATCCTTGCCTTTTCGATGCTGCCTTTCCTCATCAACGTCTGGGAGACGTTGCGCAAAGGTAAGAAGGTCGGCCCCAACCCCTGGGATGGCATGACCCTCGAGTGGGTGACGGAGTCGCCTCCCATCCCCCACAACTTCGAGTTCATACCGCCCATTCGCTCCGAGCGGCCTGTCTGGGACCTCAACCATCCCGACCACCCCACCCTGCCTCACGGCAAGCACGCCCGAGAGATGGCCCGGGAACGGCGCGAGGCAGCCATGGCCGGTGTCGGGGCGGGCGGGGCGCTGGGCGGCTCCGCGACCGGGCCGGCCACTGACGGCGACGGCCACGTGAACGGGCATGGCAATGGTGACAGCCCGGGCGACGGCAACGGAAGTAACACCCCCGGGGACGGGGGGGACGGCTTCGGAGGAGGCTCACCATGAGGGGCGAGTGGTTCCTGGCCCTTTGCACGTCCAGCTTCCTACTTGTCGTCGCCCTGATCTATTGGGTCTGGAGCGGGGAGGTGTCCGGGACGGTCATGCTCGTCTTCGGCTGCCTCGCCTACGGCCTGATGTTCCTTTTCATGCTTACGGTGTTCTTCCGGCGCAAACGCATCCCGCGACCCGAGGACAAGCACGACGGCACCATCGAGGAGGGAGCGGGCGAGATCGCCTTCTTCCCGAGCAACAGCATGTGGCCGGTCGCCATGGGCCTCGGTGCCGTGGGGCTGGCCCTCGGCCTGGCCTTCGGCAAGTGGTTCTGGGTCATCGGCGCCATCCTTATGTTCGGTGCGCTGATCGGCTTCGCCACCGAAGCCGAGTCGCGGTAGCCACTGGCCGCCCCCCGGTCTGTCGCACATGGCCTTGCCCTTGAACGGGAACTGGGAACGAAAAGGTATGTGAGACAGCATTTTTTATTCCCAGTTTTGCCCACCGGCCAGGAGCCGTGACGGTCAGCCGGGCTGCTCGGCGCCCGAAGGGCGGCGGCCCGACCAGGCCATACCAAGACTTATTCGGCGGCTTCGGCGATGGCCTCGGCCAAGGACGGGTGGACGAGGCAGCTCTCGACCAGGTCGGTCACCTTGAGGCCGGCAGTCACGGCCAGGGCGACCACCGAGATCAGTTCCGAGGCCTGGTTCCCGACCACGGCGCCGCCCAGCACTACCCCCGTCGCGGGGTCGGAAATTATTTTTACAAACCCACGGGGGTCGTCATTAATGAGCGCCCGGGCCGACGCCCCAAAGGGGACTTTGGTAACCCGAATTTTGCGGCCGCTGGCAAAAGCCTCGGCCTCGGCCAACCCGACATCGGCGATCTCCGGCTCGGTGAACACTGCCGACGCGGCTTTGTCGTAATCGATATGCCGGTGCTCACGGGTGTGCAAGCCCATTATGTGCTCGGCCACCTTGCGTCCCTGCATTGCCGCGACGGAAGAGAGCGGCAATTTCCCCGACACGTCGCCGGCCGCGTAGATATGGGGCACATTTGTCTGGCAATGGTGGTTGATGGTGACGTAGCCCCATTTGTCGACCTTTACCCCGGCGGGTTCGAGCCCCAGGTGCTCGGAGTTGGGGAGCGACCCGACGGCCAGCAGGACGTGGCTCCCTGTCGCCACCCGCCCGTCGTCGCAGCGGACCACCACCCCGCCGGCGACCTGTTCCAGGCTTAAGGCCCGCGCCCCCTTGTACAACTGCACTCCCCGGCGGAGCAGTTCGTCCTCGAGGGCGGCCGCCACTTCGGCGTCCTTGTGGGGCAGCACATGCTGGCGGCTGACGATCAAGGTCACCTTGGACCCGAGCGAGCTGAACATATGGACGAACTCCACCCCGGTCACCCCCGAACCGACCACCACGAGGTGCTCAGGCAGCTCCGGCGGCGGGTAAGCCTGTCGCGTCGTAAGCACGCGGATGCCGTCCGGGTCGGCCCAATCGGGAATGCGGGGCCGGCTCCCCGTCGATATGACCACGGCGTCCGCGCCCAGTTCTTGCTCGGGGTTATCGGGCACGCTCACCGCTACGGTGTTGGCGCCAAGGAGGCGCGCCTCCCCCCGGAGCACCTTTACGCCTTGAGAACTGAGCAGTTCCTCCACCGAACGCTGAAGACGCGCCGTAACGTCCTTTATGCGTTCACGGAGCACTTCGTAGTCGACGTAGCTGGGAGCAGCTGCAGGCGAAAAACCCAGCCCGCCCATACGCCGGGAGAAGCTGAGTGCACCGGCGGTGGCGATCATTGCCTTCGAGGGGATGCAATCCCAGAGGTGGGCGGCACCGCCGACCACGTCGCGCTCTACCAGGGTGACCCGCGCCCCGAGGCTGGCGGCCCGGCTGGCGGCCTGGTTGCCCGCTGGGCCTCCCCCGATGACGATCACGTCGGTCATGGCACTTGGGTCATGGCCCTACCGAGGGTAGTGACAGATTGTCAGTGGTGGGAATTTAGCGGTCCCCCGGGCGACACGTACAGAGATCGTTCCTTTTGCCGGTCTAGCCTCTCGAATTGCCGGGGCCTTGGACGGTGGTCGGCGCGACTGGCCGCCACCTAGGCCTCAACTGGTCCCGGAAGCATCTTTAGTGGCCGGCTCCGGCCCGGACGTCCCCGCCTGCTGTCCCGGTATTGGTGGCTGCCCGGTGGCGACTTGGTCGTTGCCGACGGGAGCCCCCACCGGCGCGCCGGCACCCAGTTGGCCTGCGCCACCCTGGGCCGAAGATTGCCCCTGGTCGCCGGCTGATTGGCCGGTGCCCGGGCCGAGCTCACCCGCCCCCGCCTGGCCCCCGGGGGGCAAGCCCATCTGGCTGCGCATCTCGGCCAGCCGGCTCTGAGCCTCGGTGTTGATGCTGGCCTGCTCGATCTCGAGCATGCGAGCCTCCACCCCCTGGTTCGACAGTTCGGCTGTCCCCAGCGCCTTGGCGTACTGGGCCTCGATCTTGGTCCGGACCTCGTCGAAAGTGGGCACGTCCTGGCCTACCGTCTGGGAGAGCGTGGCCATGGCCGTATTGAGCTGTTCCTGCATCCGGGTCTGGTCGAGTTGCGACAGGAGCTTCTGGCGCTCGCTCAGTTTCTGCTGCAGGAGGTTGGCGTTTTGCTGGACGGCCGCCTTGGCTTGCTGAGCGGCCTGAGTGGACTGCAGGGACATCGTCTTCAGGTCGTCGGTGCGCTTTTCCGCCATGATCAAGCGGTTGGCGAACGCCTCGGCCGTCTGGTTGTACTCCGCCGCTTTGGCCGTGTCGCCCCGGCGGGCCGCCTCGTCCGCCATCGCCAGGGCCTGCCGGGTCGACGAGCTGATCTTTTCCAGCTCCCCCAGTGACCGGTTGAGCTGGAGCTCGGTCTGTTTCTGGTTGGCGATCACGCTGGCGGCCTGCTCGACGAGCCGCCTGTGCTGCTCCTGGGCCTCTGCCATGGCCTGCTCGAGCTGCACCTTGGGGTCGGCGTTCTCTTCGAAGCGGCCGGAGAGCTTGGCCACCAGGTAGTTCCAGCGGCGCTTGATGACTTTCCACATGCCTCGCATGCTAGAGCCAGCGAGGCCATCGGAGTACGCCGATGGGGATTTGCTCAGTTATTGGTGTCGCCGGGGGGTGCGGTGGCCATGATGCCCCTGGCCTCGTCCAGAGCCTTGCTGAGCGATGCCAGCTCCGAAGAAAGCGAAGCCAGGTCTTCACCGCCCGCCCCCGCCTTCGCCACCAGCTCTCCAGTAGACGCGGCCACGCCTTCCAGCTGGGCAGTGAGCTCCGACAGCCGGGCCGACAGCCGAGCGCTGACGGACTCCATCCGGCGTAGAGAACGTAGTTCGGACGCCAGCGAGGCCTCCCGTCCCTCGAGTGACCCCCGCTCGGCAGCGCCCCCCCTGGACAGCGTGGCGTGGACCTGGTCCAGCTCCTGCGCCACCTTGTCCGCCCGCCCCGGGGGCCCCGACAGCGAGGTACCGCTGCGGGCCAGCGCCCACACTTCCTCGACGGCGCCGTCCACCTTGGCGGCCGAGGCGGCCAGGTAGTCGGCCACCGTCCCAGCGGGGCAGTCGCGGGC
>JASHVH010000166.1 GCA_030039575.1 Acidimicrobiales bacterium
AAGGTTTGGTGTGCCTCGTCCCCCCGAGATGCGCTGGCCCAAACAGCTACTGCAAGCCTGGTCGGAAGGGCAGGCTCTTCGAGAGGTTGCTTTGCACAACAACAATGCGCCGAAACTCCTCAATTTCGGGATGCGCAGGAATCGAGCCTCGGCGATCGTGTTCACCACCTCCTTGGGGTTGAACAACCTTGACTTAAAAGGTATCTGTG
This sequence comes from Acidimicrobiales bacterium, assembly GCA_030039575.1. Taxonomy (GTDB): domain Bacteria; phylum Actinomycetota; class Acidimicrobiia; order Acidimicrobiales; family Palsa-688; genus Fen-671. The sequence goes on from JASHVH010000166.1 coordinate 210, forward strand.
GGCGGATCGACGTCGGTAGGGCCGAAGGGCAGTATTTCTCGATTTCTACTGCAAATATCAGCCAAGTTGCGAGGTGTCAGCCGGCGACGGTCGCCTGCTCCCGCAGGACAGCCCGGTGCGTCGGCCGGGCTTCATCGAACCGTTGCACGCCGGCTTCGGTGCTCTTCACCCACACCGAGCGACGGTCCTCAATGCACACCGACCGCTCGACGAGCGCCTCCTCTTCCAGCCTCCCGACCACCCGGGAAAGCGCGCTTTGGCTGAGGTGGACATTGTCCGCCAAGGTGTGCATCTTGAGCCCGCTTTTGGCCGCCCCGGCCACGTTGAGCTGCTGGAGCACCTCGAACTCGCTCACCGTGATCCCGTGCCCCGCCGACAGGGCCCGGTCGAGGGCGCAAGTAGTCCGATGGTACTGGCACATCAGGTCGTGCCAGTTCCCGGCCAGATCCTCGTCATCCTCGCGCGCGCTCACCTCGTCAAGCGTACCGCACCCGAGCCCTTTTCGATGCAGGCAGAAATTATGCAACAGTAATATTTGCACATGCATAGGATTGGCCGCATGTCGTCCCCTCCTACCTTCAACGCACAGCCAACCGTCGTCTCCGACCGCGACTGGGGCCCTGCCGTCTGGGCCCTGCTGGTGGTGGTGTGCGGCGCCCTGTTCCTGGACGCGCTGGACCTTTCCATGGTCGGCGTGGCTCTGCCGTCGATCGGCGCCAGCCTCCACCTGGCGGCGGGGTCCTTACAGTGGGTCGTCAGCGGCTACGTACTGGGCTACGCAGGCTTCCTCCTCCTCGGGGGACGTGCTTCCGACATCTTCAGCCGGCGTACGGTCTTTTTAGCCGCCGTGGCCGTGTTCGGCCTTGCCTCGGTGATTGCTGCGCTCCTGAGCAACGAGGCTGCTCTAGTGGCCCTGCGCTTCGTGAAAGGGGCGGCCGCCGGCTTTACGGTCCCAGCCGGTCTGTCCATCCTGACCACGACCTTCGCCGAGGGCCCCGCCCGAAACCGGGCGTTGGGCGTGTACACCTTGTGCGGGGCGAGCGGGTTCTCCCTCGGCCTCGTGTTCGGCGGCCTGCTCACCGAGCTCGGGTGGCGGGCCACCTTCCTCGTCCCGGGGCCCGTGGCGCTGGGGCTGGTGGCCGCCGGCTACCGGCTCATCCCCCGGGTGGGCCGACAGCGCGTCCGCCTCACGGACCTCGACCTGGGAGGGGCCTTTACCGCGACCTTCTCGCTCCTGCTCCTGGTGTACTCCGTCGTCGAGGCCCCTCGCCGGGGCTGGGTCTCGGCGGCGACGCTGGGTCCCCTCGGCGCCAGCGCCGCCCTGATGGCCGCCTTCGTGTTGATCGAACGTCACCATCACCGCCCGCTCGTGCGCCTTGGCATCCTGCGTTCGGCCTCGCTCGTGCACGCCAACGCCTGCGGCGCTGCCATGTACGGGAGCTACGCCGCCTTCCAGTTCCTCGTCACGATCTACGTGCAGGACTCCCTCGGCTGGTCGCCGCTCGAAATGGCGCTGGCGTTCCTGCCTGCCGGCATCGTCGTGGTGCTGGGCGCCCCTCGGACGGGCGCCCTCCTACAAAGGTTCCCGAGCCCGGTCGTGGTACTCATGGGCTTCACTGCCTTCGCCGCCGCCTACACCTGGTTCCTCCGGGCCCGGCCGTCGATGCCTTATGCCGAGTTCTTGCTCCCGACCATGCTCCTTTTGGGCGTCGGCTTCGGGTTCTCATTCGCCGCGCTAAACGCTCAGGCCACGAGTGGCGTCGGTAATGACGAGCAAGGCCTGGCCTCCGGGCTCCTCAATACCAGCCTGCAGGTCGGGGGCGCGGTGGTGCTGGCCGTCGTCACGGCGATCATCAGTGGCGCCGGGGCGGTAGAGGCCCACGACCGCCTTCTACCGGGGATGACAACAGCGATCTGGGTGGTCGTCGGCATCAACGCCGCCGCCCTCGTCGCTACGGCCGGTCGCGTAGCCCGGCAACGACGGCCCATCACCGCGGCCGTCCCTGCGCCTTGCCTCGACTGATGTAGCCCGGCTGTCCAGAGCGAGGTAAGAGCGCCATCGTCCGGTTCGGACGATGCCGCCGAAGCGTCTTCAGGTCAAACTATGCGCGATGAAGGCTGCTGGACCCCTGCACCCGGCAAGGTTCCACTAATCCGTGCTGGAACATCCTGACGGCAGGAGCGCTAAGCGGTACCGCTTGCTCATACCCGTTGGCGTCACCGCCACCGCGCTTGGCACCGCTTGGTGGCTTACGAAGAAATCCGGCCCGGGCAGGGCGCACGCTAGAGAGGAGCCGAATTTGGCAGACGAACAACCAATGGGGCCGGTCAGCTACCTGGTCGTTGAGTTCCCGGGCAGCAAAATGACCGGGGAAGGGTTCCCCATCCTCGTTGACTTGGTCAACCGGGGCCTGATCCGGGTCCTGGACCTCAGGTTCATTACCAAGGACTTCGATGGTCAAACACGCGGGGTCGATCTCAGTGACATAGACCGTGATGGCCAGTTCGATTTGGCCATCTTCGAGGGGGCGTCCTCCGGCCTGATGGACGAGAGTGACTTTGCAGACGCCAGTTCTGTCATCGAACCGGGCTCGTCTGCCGGGATCCTGATATTTGAGAACCGGTGGGCCGCACCTTTTGTTGACGCCTTACGCCGGGGAGATGCAGAGTTGGTCGCCGCGGGCTACATTCCGCAGGACTTGCTCATCGCGTCCCTGGATGCCACCGAGCCCGCCCGGTCCTGACCGCGCAAAGGAGGATAAAAATATGCCCGGACTTCTGCGAGGAGTGGCCCGAACTGCGGTTGTAGCTGGCACCGCCACCGCCGTCTCTAACCGCGTTTCGCGTCGGCAGGCCAACCGCTGGGCGACCCAAGATGAGGCTGTTTACTACGAACAGCAACAGCAGCCATACGCCCAGCCTCAGTACGCGCAACCAGCCGCTGCGCCCGAGCCCGACCCTATAGAGCAATTGCAACGGCTGGGCGACTTGAAGGCCCAAGGGATCCTCACCGAAGAAGAGTTCCAAGCCCAAAAGGCCAAGCTACTCGCCTAGCCATCGTCGCGCGTCGCCGCCGCTTCGTCGAAGTCACGGAGGTTTACAGCGTCGGCCTCCGCAGGCTGGAAGACCTTGCCCAGGCCTCCGAAGCCAGTTGATGAGCGGGCCTTGAGCGCGCCGACGGCTAGGACTCCGGCGCATAGCCATGCGAACGCCGAGAAAGGCAAAAGGTTCACGAGCGCCTGAGTACGAGGATGAAGGACCCCCCACAGCGGGAACAAGAGAAGCAAAACGGCCACGGCCGGGACGACCAAGTGCCGCCCCCAACGGAAGTCGCCGCGGAACTCCCGGCGGAAGACGCGGATAGTCGCAACATTGACGGCCAGGTAAAGAAGCACCACCGATAACCCGGCAGCACCGGCTAGGTACCCGAAGGTGTGCACGCCACCGTACGCGTAGGTGAGCGGCAGTCCCAACATGAGGGTCAAGGCCGCCACGCACACGATCGAGACGACCGGGGTTTGGCGCTTGGACAGCCTGGCCATCGAGGTCGGCAGCACGCGTTCCCGCCCCATGGCAAATAAGACTC
>JASHVH010000167.1 GCA_030039575.1 Acidimicrobiales bacterium
ACCGGCCATCACCCCCATATACGGCGGATTCGTCAATGGGGACAGCGCCGCCTCGCTCAGTACCAAACCGACGTGCTCGACCACCGCCACCAGTTCGTCGCCGGTGGGCAGCTACCCCTCCAGCTGTGCGGGAGCGGCCGACCCCAACTACGCCATCAGCTACGCGGGGGGAGCGGTGACCGTCAACCAGGCCGTGCTTTCCATAACGGCCTCCAGCCCGGCCATGAGCTACGGGGGGACGGTACCGGCCGTCACCCCCGTTTACTCGGGCTTTGTCAACGGGGACAGCGCTGCCTCGCTCAGTACCAAACCGACGTGCTCCACCACCGCCACCAACTCCTCGCCAGTGGGCAACTACCCCTCGAGCTGCGGCGGGGCGGTGGGGGCCAACTACGCCATCAGCTACGTGGCGGGCACGGTCACGGTGGCGGCGGCCCCGCACGGCGCTGTGCAGACCACCACTACGACTACGGCCGTGCCGCCTGACGCCACTCCTCAGCCCTTCACGGCCGGCCTGGTGGCTGTAGAGGGCCCCATGAGCGGGGCGCAGGCCAGCACCGGCGTCGACATGTTCCGCGGCGCGCAGCTGGCCGCCGACCAGTTGAACGCCCACGGCGGGGTGGACGGCGTGAAGATCCGGCTGGTGCGGGCGGACGACCAGGCCTCGCCCCCAGCCGGGGTGACCGTGGCCAAGCGAGCGGTCTCCGAGCACATCTTCGCCGTGGTCGGTCCGTTCAACTCGAGCGTCGGGGTGAAGGATCTCCCCATCTACCGGCGGGCCGGGGTCTCGATCCTACGCTTGACCAGCGCCAGTTCCACCGACGGCTACGGGGTGACCACCCAACCGATGGACGTGCAGGTAGCCCCGATCGAAGCCAACGAGATCACCCAGGGGCTCCACGCCACCCGGGTGGCCATCGTGTACGACACCTCTACCTATACAGCGGGGATCGCCGCCCAGCTCCGAGGCCTGCTCCGGGGGGCCGGGCATCCCCCGGTGGCCTTTGTACCGGTCTCCGACGCCCAGGTGCACTTCTCCCAGGTCCTGTCGAAGGTGGCGGCCGCCCGCCCGGACCTGCTGTACATCGCCGCCTACGGCACCGAGGCAGGCGACATCGCCCGCCAGGCGGCCGCCGCCCACCTGGGGGCCCGGTGCTTTGTCGACCTAGCCGCCCAGGGCCCCGACTTCGTGGCCGCGGCCACCGGGCCGGTGGCCGAAAAGTGCATAAACACCGGGGTGCCCTCGGCGCTCGAGTTCAAGGGGGCGGCCCAGTACGTGAAGGAGTACGAGGCCGCCTACCACACGGTGCCAGGGACCTGGGGCACCTTCAGTTACGACTCGGTCATGCTGTTGGCCCAGGCGGTGCGGGAGGCTGGGGGCTGGGACGAGGCTAAGGTGCAGTCGCGCTTGGACCACACCCGCGGTTATCAGGGCATCACGGGGACCATCACCATCAGCCCGCAGACCGGCAACCGGGTGGACAGCCCGGTCGTGGTGTTGGACATCGGGCCCCACGGCCAGTACGAGGTCGACCCAGCCTGGGCGCGCCGGACCGGGTTCAAGTTGCCGTAGGGGGCAGAGGGAGCAAGGCATGATGTTTTGGGCGCAGGACAGAAACGTTCGGAAGTCTTGGCCGCGCCGGGCGCTGGGTGCGGCTGCGGCGGCGGCGGCTGTCTCGGGGTGGGCACCTGGCCCTATTTCTGCCGCCACGCCGTCTTCGATTGCAAGAGGGGTGGGGCGCGCCGAAGCGGTGGTGGCTGAGTACAGCAGGGTTCCTCAGTTCATACCGCCGGGCCCGGCGTTCGACGCCGGGAGGCTGGACGGCGGCAAAACCCTGTTCAGCATCCCGGTGGCCAGCCAGGACCCGTTCCTCCAGATCCTCGAGAGCGATATGCAGCAAGTGGCGAAGAGGGTCGGCATCCGCTTTGTCGATTACTCCAACCGGGGGGGCGCCTCGGCGTGGGCGGCCGGGATGCATCAGGCGGTGGCCGAGCACGCCAACCTGATCGACCTGTTGGGGGGGATCAACCCCGAGGAGCTGACCCCGCAAGTGGAGCGCGCAAACGCGGCCCACATCCCCGTGGTGGCATCGGACGCCTATAGCCTGGGCCAGAAATCTGACCCCATGCTCGCCGCCGTAATGGACGTCCCTTACGCGGAGGCGGGCACCATCATGGCGGACTGGGCCATCGTGAACAGCAACGGCCATGCCGACGCGCTGGTCATCGAGTCCAACGACGTGGTGTCGAGCCCAGAAGAAGCCGGCGCGGCGATCACCGCCTTCCACGCCAATTGCCCGGAGTGCACAGTCCGGGCGCTCAACATCCCGGTCGCCGATTGGGCCTCTCAGACGCAAACGAAGGTGGCGTCGTACCTCAAGGCGAACCCCGGCACCAACTACGTCCTGCCCGTTTACGACAGCCAGTCGCAATACCTACTGCCGGTCATAGCCAAAACTGGCGACACCGGTGCCCACATCGTCACCTATGACGGCACCGCCTTCGTCCTGGATTACCTCCGCCAGGGGCGCGGTGTCATCATGGACGTGGGCGAAGACCTGAAGTGGGTGGCCTGGGCGGTCATGGACCAGGAGATGCGGGTGATGGCCGGACTGGCGCCAGTCCCCAACGAGCACACCCCCATGATGATCTGGACGGCGCAGAACATCGCCCAGGCCGGCAACCCGCCACAGCAGTCGGAGGGCTACGGCAACGGCTTTGTGACTGGCTACCTCAAATTGTGGGGCCTCGCCAGCTGACTTTATCCCGTCGACCTTCGTACCGGGCAACGTGGCCGCGACGGTCATGCCACGCTCCCGCACGGGCACGGGACCTTTTCAACGAGCGTTACTCGCAACCCCCACCACCCCTTCGCCCTGAGGGGGCTTGCCTCGACTAGCAGAGCGGCAGCGAGGAGAGTCGTGGCGAGCATGGACCGCCGCTGGGTCATCAAGTGCGCTCAGGTGCTTTCAAACCGCGCTGCCCGAGCCAGCCTCTCATCAGGGAGCCCCGACCGTAGTTGCTGCCCGGGCGACCACCCGGTGCACTTTGTCGCGCCGGAAGTCAGGGTTCCGACGGCGAGGCAGCGCTGCCAACTGCGCCACCGACGATGCCCAGTCCCTTCAGGGCTGCTCCCAGGCCACAGTTCGGCGACTGATAGCGCTAGCGCTAGCATTGCTGTCGATGCCAGCTATACACGTCCGGAACGTGCCGGAGTCCGTGGTCACAGCGTTGCGAGAGCGGGCAACGAGACACGGTAAGTCCATGCAGCAAGAGGTCCGCCAGATCCTGGAGGAAGCGGCTCGCACGCCGCCACCCCCCAAGGCGCCCGAGCCAGTCCGTTTGATTACGGTGCGGACGGCGGTCAGCTCCACGTGGCGTAGGGAAGAGGTCTATGGCGACACCGGCCGCTGACCGAGTTGTCCTCGACACCAACGTGCTCCTGGCAGCAACCGACGAAGGAAGACGAGAGCACACCGACGCAGTTGAGGCAATAAACGGCTGGCCTGCTGCGGGACTGGTGCTCTACACCAACGGTCAGATTTTGCGTGAGTACTTCGCTGTGGCAACGCGACTGGTCGATCGCAACGGGCTCGGCATGGCGCGGCGCGATGCGGTGGCAAATGTCAGAGCGCTGCGGGCACGACTAAACCTGCTTGCCGAAGATGTCAAAGTAAGCGACCGCTTGCTCCAACTACTGGACGGGGTTGACTGCGCCGGGGAGCAGGTCCACGACGCAAATATTGTGGCCACCATGCTTGTCCACGGGGTCGACACTCTTGTGACGATCAACGTTGAGGACTTCGCCCGGTTCGAAGGGCACGTGCGCGTGGTGGACCTCTGCCCGTAGCACGCCACGCCCAAGGGCCGAAGCCAGTCTGCACTCTCCTCTTGTAAGACCACATGCCCACAAAAGGGGTGGCCGTCGTGCGTTGCAGGTCGACTCCGGTCATCACAAGTGTGACGCGAAACAACGCGCGCACCTCACGCTGGGCCCCACGACCGTGGGATCACACGGCCAAAGCGCAGGCAATCGAAGGTTATCCAGGCGGTGGGCTAGGCGGGCAACGCTGCACCGCAAACCCGCCACTGCGGTGCTTTTCCCCCGTCGACAGGATGACCGATCAGCCCGGTGTCGTAGCGCTCAACGCCGGCGCTCAAGGCCACTGTTGAGTCACGAGCCCGAGATGCTTGGGAGGGTATGCGGTCGCCAAACCCGGAACAATGGCGTCTGAACTGACCTTTTCGTGTGGAGGTGATCGGATTTGAACCGACGACTTCTACGATGCGAACGTAGCGCTCTTCCAGGCTGAGCTACACCCCCGAGGGCTTAATCAGACTAGCCGCTCGACGGGCCGGCCAGAACGGCTCTGGCCACCCGGACCGGGAACCTAAACAAAGGGCGGATGAAAGGCGGCGCGCCAACCGGGCCGTCATCGTCGTCATCGCCCCTGTCGCCCGCTGGAGCGGCTCTCCGGGTGCAGAAGCACGAGCCGGTCGCGCTTTCCTCAAAAACATTGATGAAAACGCGACGAGACCGGCTTCCTGCACCCAGACCGGATGCGCCGGCGGCGCATTGCGGGGGATGAAAGTAGGGCGCAGGAAGGGCCGTCATTTCATCTCAGAAGCCGTCTCGGAGGGCCGGAGGCTGTTCAGGAACGGCCGTCTCCATCGGTCCCATACCCATACCGCCCTGCAAAGGGCAAGCACCGCGCCGCGACGGGCGCCTTCAGGCCGGCGGCCCCGTCGCCAGACAGCCGGCCCGGCTGCGAAGTTGAGGGGCTACGCTCCCGCCCGTGCCCCGCCCCGCCGTGCGAAGGAGTCAACGGTGAGGGCCACGAGCAGCACGATCCCGGTAACGATGTAGGTAGCGGCGGCGCCCAGGCCGATCAAATAAATACCGTTGTAGACGGCCGCGATCACAAGCCCTCCGAGCACCGCGTGCAGAGGCTTGCCACGTCCTCCGTAAAGGCTGGTGCCGCCGATGA
>JASHVH010000168.1 GCA_030039575.1 Acidimicrobiales bacterium
AGGTCCTGGCGGAACAACTCGGTGGGGTAGCTGTCGGGGGAGAGGCCCGTGGCCCACAGGTCGGCCCGGTTGAGCTCGACCGCGCCCATGCCCGGGAGCGGTGGGGCCTGGGCGCCCGTTACCAGGCCGGCGAGGCGGGCTTTGTTTGCCCCCCGTCTGGCGTGCCGGCTTCCGGCTACCTCCCCGCCCCCGGCCCCGTCTGCCTTGCCCGTCTGCGCCGTTTGACCACTAGCTTCCAGGCCTGCTCCGGACTGGGCGATGGCGCCCGCAGCCCAGAGCGCTTCGCGCCGGGCCAACCCGAAACACTCAAAAGCGCCCGCCGTAGCGAGGGCTTCGGCCTGGGCCACGCTCACCCCGCTCCGGCGCACGAAGTCCTCGATCCCGCTGTAGGGACGGCCGGCGGCAAGGCGCTCGGCCAGTTCGGCGCCGATCGTGCGCACGTACGAAAGCCCCAGCCTGACCGCCGGCCCGCGGCCGGCTTGGCCCCCAGTGCCGGCCGGTTCCAGCACGGAACGGTCTGCGCTGGCGTTCACGTCCGGCCGGCGCACTTCCACCCCGTGGCGGCGAGCGTCCAGGACCAGCGTCTGAGGGGACCAGAAACCCATCGGCTGGCTGTCGAGCAAGCCGGCCAGGAAAGCGGCGGGGTAGTGCAATTTCAACCAGGCGGAGGAATAAACGAGGTAGGCAAAGCTCACCGAGTGGCTCTCGGGGAAACCGAAATTGGCAAACGCAGCCATCTGTTCCCAGATCCGGTCGGCTACTTTACCGGTGGCGCCTCGTTCGGCCATGCCTGAATAAAAGCGTTCCCGCAGGAGGGCCATGCGCTGGGCGCTGCGTTTTGCACCCATGGCCTGGCGCAGCTGGTCGGCCTCCGCCGGGCTGAAACCGGCGACATCGATGGCCATCTGCATCAGCTGTTCCTGGAACAGCGGTACCCCGAGGGTTTTTTTGAGGCACTTTTCGAGTAAAGGGTGAAGGTACGTGACCTTTTCCTGGCCATGGCGCCGGCGCAGGTAAGGGTGGACCGAGCGGCCCTGTATAGGGCCGGGGCGGATGAGGGCGACCTCGATCACCAGGTCGTAAAACGTCCGCGGCCGCAGGCGCGGCAACGTCGCCATCTGGGCCCTGCTCTCGACCTGGAAGAGCCCGACCGAATCGGCCTGGCAGAGCAGTTCGTAGACCGCCGGGTCCTGCGGCAAGGCGGCCAGGTCAATTTCTAGGCCGTAAAAAGCCTTTATGTGGTCGACGGTGACGTGCAGGGCCGAGAGCATCCCGAGGCCCAATAAGTCGAACTTTACGAGCCCGGCCCGGGCGCAGTCGTCCTTGTCCCATTGCAGGACGCTGCGGTCTGCCATGCGGGCCCATTCGACCGGGCATACCTCAGCCACGGGCCGGTCGCATATGACCATGCCCCCTGAATGGATGCCAAGGTGGCGGGGGAAATCCTGGATCTCACGGGCCAACTCGAGCACCTGCTCCGGTATGCCGGCGCCAGCGCTCGTGCTGTTACCGCCATTGTTGCCAATGTTGCCGGTAGCACCTCGGGGCGGCGGGAGGGGGTCCCAATCTATCTGTTTCGACCAAGCGTCGACCTGGCCCTGGGAGGCCCCGAGTGCTTTGCCCATGTCCCGTACCGACGAACGGGGCCGGTAGGCGATGACGTTTGCCACCTGGGCGGCGCATTCCCGGCCATAGCGGCCGTAGACGTACTGGATGGCCTCCTCCCGGCGGTCGCTTTCGATGTCGACGTCGATATCGGGCGGGCCGTCGCGTTCTGGCGAAAGGAACCTCTCGAACAACAGGCCGAGCCCGACCGCGTCCGCTTTGGTCACCCCGAGCGCGTAGCAAACAGCCGAATTGGCCGCCGACCCCCGCCCTTGGCAATAAATATCGGCCTTATTGCAAAAATTGACGATGTCCCAGACGACGAGGAAATAACCGGCGAAACCAAGGTGGTCGATCATGTCGAGCTCGTAATCGATCTGAGGGTAAGCGCGTGGGTTGTCCGGCGCGTCACGGGGGCCGTAACGGTGGCGGGCGCCTTCTTCGGTCAGGTGCCGGAGCCAGGTCATCTCCGTGTGCCCGGGCGGGGTTGGGAAAGGGGGGAGCCTGGGTGCCACCAGCTTGAGGTCGAACGCACAGGCCAAGCCGAGCTCGGCCGCCTTTTCGACGGCACCGGGGTAGCGGGCGAAGCGCCGGGCCTGCTCGGCCCCGCTGCGCAGGTGGGCGCTGGCGGCGGCCGGCAGCCAGCCGTCCATGTCGTCGAGGCTCCGCCGCCCCCGGACGGCGGCCATCGCGGTTGCCAACCTGGCCCTCCCCGGCCGGTGGTAGTGGACGTTGTTGGTGGCGATCACGTCGGCGCCGGCTTGGCAGGCGATCTCAGCCAGGGCGTCGTTGCGGGCCGAGGCGAGCGGCTCTCCGTGGTCCCAGATCTCGACGGCCACATTGGCCCGGCCAAAGTAGCGCTGCAGGCGTAGCAGTTCGGCGCGAGCGGCGGCGGGGCCGGAACTTATGAGGGCTTTGGGGACCGTTCCCTTGCGGCAGCCCGTCAAGACGAGCCAGTGGCAGTCTGGCCCGGGGGCGGGTGGCGTTGGCCCGGTCGGGACCTGGGCGCCGCCCGACATGGAGACGGTGGAGAGATCCAGCTTGGCACCGGCCCCAATGGCGGCCAGGAGAGCCAGGTCGACCAGCGGGCGCCCCTTTTCCCTTCCCAGCAAGTGCGCCACAGAGAGGGCCTTGCACAAGCGGGCGTAGCCGGTAGGGTCCCGGGCCAGCACCACCAGGTGGGTACCTTCGGGGTCGGCCACACCCGCTTGTGGCCGGGTGAGGCCCATGGTGACCTCGGCGCCGAAGACTGTCGGCAAGCCGGCTGAACCGGCGGCCTCGGCGAAACGGACCACCCCGTACATCCCGTCGTGGTCGGTGACGGCCAGGGCGGTGAGGCCGAGGTGCACCGCCTCTTCGACCAGTTCCTCAGGGTGAGAGGCGCCGTCCAGGAAGCTGAAGTTCGAGTGGCAGTGCAGTTCGGCGTACGAAGCCCCTTCTCCCACCGCCTCAGCCTACGAACATACGTTCGAGCCGGCAAGAGGCCCTTCCTGAAGTCACCCAACCTTCATCGGAAGTTCACCACGTTGTCGCTTGAGCTTGACGGGCGCTCGGGTATACCTTCTCCGCAACCAGGCCAGACAGAGGGGGGAGCGCATGGACACACAGATAACGCGGCGACAACTACTGGCGTCGGGCGGTGCGGTGGTACTGGCGTCGTTCGCCTTGCCGAAGAACCTCAGGAAGCTGCTCGAGTACGCCCCGACCTCCCCGGCGGGCCGCCGGGCCCAGGCGGGGTCGCTGTCGAAGATCGAGCACGTGGTGGTGCTGATGCAGGAGAACCGGTCGTTCGACCACTACTTCGGCACCATGCCCGGAGTGCGCGGGTTCGCCG
>JASHVH010000016.1 GCA_030039575.1 Acidimicrobiales bacterium
TGACGATGGCGCCGTCAGCAGAGGTGCCGAGGGCATTGAGAGCCGTGCCTCCGGCGCCTACCGTGTCGCCGACGGTGAGCCCGCCCAGGCTAGTTACCGTCACGACGAGCGCCCCGTTGTAGCCACCGTCCCCGAACTGCTTCGGGGTGGCGAAGCCATGCAGTTCGCCGTCGGTGCCGACGACGTAAATCGTGGCCGCGCCGTTGATGGGCCGGGTGAACATCAGCGTGCCCGCCCTCGGGGTCACGCTGGTTGGCGCCGTCGATCCGCTAACAGCGGTCTGGACGACGGCGTGGTTCACCTTCTGGAGGGCCGTCAGTTGCGATTGGCTGGAGATGCCAAAGGCCCTGCCACCGGCGAAGACGAAGTAGGCGCCCGACGAGTTGACGATGGCACCATCGGCAGAGGTCCCGAGGGCATTGAGAGCCGCGCCGCCGGCGCCCACCGTGTCGCCGACGGTGAGCCCGCCGAGGTTAGTTACCGTCACGACGAGCGCCCCGTTGTAGCCGCCGTCCCCGAACTGCTTCGGGGTGGCGAAGCCGTGGAGTTCTCCGTCGGTACCTACGACGTATATCGTGCTCGCGCCGTTGATCGGCCGAGTGAAGATGAGCGTGCCTGACCTCGGGGTGACGCTGGTTGGCGCGGTCGCGCCGCTAGCCGCGCTTTGGATGACGGCGTGGTTCACCTTCTGCAGGGCCGCCAGTTGCGATTGGCTGGAGATGCCGAAAGCCCTGCCGCCGGCGAACACGTAGTGGGTCCCGGCGTAGCTGATGATCGCCCCATTCGGGTAGCTGGTGGTGGCGCCGGGGAAGGCGGCCACCGGCGCTGGCCCAGTCACGTTGCCGGTGAACGTGATGGTGTAGGCGCTGGAGGCGGTGCTCGGGTTGATGACGTTCACAATTGTCAAGCTCAGGGCGTCGCCCGAAGTGATGCTGTTAGGAACCGTGATCGTGACGGAGCTGGTCCCGCCACCGGAAATGGTGGCGACCGTGCCCGAACCAGAAGAAGTAGTGGAATCGGTGACGGTGTACGAAGACGCGGCGCTGGGGAACACCGTTCCGGCTGGGCCATTGACGCTGAGGGCGATGGTCGAGCTCCCCCCCGTCATATTGGCGCTGGCCTTCAGGTTCGAGATGGTGTACGTCGACAGCGAGCCGGTCGTGTTCGGGTTGGGGGTTACTACGATGCCCGTGCTCCCGTTGGCGCCGATCGTGTACGCGGGGGCGGTGGTGGGCACCGAGTCAGCGGTCGTGGAGACCATGAAGTCAGCCACCGTCTGTGCCGTCGTGGGGTTGGTGACTTCGGCCAGGGTGACCGTGATCGAGTCCCCGGCGGCGATGGCGTTGCTTAGCGCGATCGTGATGCTCCCGGACGTCGTCCCGGGTGTGGACGTGACCTGCCGCCAGTTGGCCGTGGCGTCGGCCACGGATATGCCCGTCACGGTGGCGAAGTTCGTGGGCCCAGTGGCTCCGCTGAGGTTGATGTCACCTCCCACAGCAACGGCGGTCGAAGCCTTAAACGTGACCGTGTAGGTGGCCAGCGCGCCGGCAACCAGCGTCGAGGGCGAGACCGTGACGTTCGTCACCGAGTTGCCGAAAGTAAGCGTCCCGGCGGTTTCGGCGGTCCCACCTGAGGGGGTCACGGTGATCGTGTTGGATGTCGCCGTGCCAGCGGCCGGGTTGGTGCCGGTGGCAACGATGCTGAGCGTGCCGCTGTTGGCGATGGCACTAGCCAGGGTCAAGGTGACGGTGGGGCCGGCAGTTGTAGGGCTGACCGCCGTCACCGCGTCGTTAGCGGCGGTACCGCCAGACGGCGTGTACGTGACCGTGTAGCCCGCGGTGCCGGTGGAGAACGCGATCGTCCCCGTGCCACCATTGGCGGTGGCGGCCAGCGTCACTGCGGTCGTGCCCGAGGTGCCAAGGCCGGCTATCGGCACATTGCTGATGCTGTACGTCGTATTGGCGCCGAAGCTGGCATTCGCAGCACTCAGCCCGGTCCCAGCGCCCACTGTGATCGTATTAGAAGCGGCCGCCGTGTCGTTGCTGGAGGTCGTGACGTTGAAATAGAAGTTCGAGGTTGGGGCAGTGGCGTTGAACGATATCGTGACGGTGGAACCGGCGGCGATGCTGCATGAGCTGTTGAGGTAGATCACGATGCTGGTCGTCGCGGCAGTGCCGGCACCGCCTACACCTGCTGTGCCGCCTTGGATGCAGGAGCCGCCCGTAAGGGCGATAGAGGCTTGGGTCGGCGCCGACCCCAAGGCCACCGAGGGCGCCACCGAAATCCAGCTGGAACTGGATCCGGCCAGGGCGCCGGGGCTGGTGAACGAAATACTAAAGGCGGTGTTCGCTGCGCCGCTGCCCACCGACGTCGGAGTGGCGCGAACGGTGGTCACAGCGCCAGACGGCGTCCCGATCGTATATGCGCTCGACGTGACCTGCGCGTAAGCCGGTAGCGCGGTAACGGCCAAACCCGCGCCCAGCGCGCCGATGGTCACGGCGAGGGTGCCGGCAAGCAACCGGGTACGTCTCCACCCGCGCCGCGGTGACGTGGCTGAGGGGCTTTGTTCTTGCATTTGCTCTCCTTGTTCGGTGATGCGAGCCTTGTCGCTCTCTGTGAAGCGTCCGCCGTGAATTTGTGATGAAGCTGCGAGATTCTGTGAAGAAGCTGAAATCGCCAGCGCCTGGAGGGTGGAGGGCCAGAAGTCAGGAGGGCGGCCCTACGGGGCCGCCCTCCTTAGGTGACTACTTTTTAGCCGGTCTTCGCTGACAGACCGGGGAGCCGGTCAAGGGTTAGCTACTTGAAATAACGCTCACGACGGGCAGTCCACCCGTGTTCACCGCTGGCAGCGCCGCGGTACCTCCATAGCCGTCGTTCTTGAGCTGTGTAGGCGTCCGGAAGGCGAAGACGTTCCCCACGAAGGTCACGTAGACCGTGGCGTTCGTAACGGAAGACGTCGGCGGCGGAGAGACGCTGGGCAAGACACCGCTTGCGACGCTGGCGCCCGTCTGGGTAGTCGAAATGGTGCCAGTCAGCGTCGTCGGTACGGCCAAAGGCGGTGAGTGCTTGGTGTAGAAGTCCATGATCTGGGCCAGCCTGGCCGGGGTCGGGATGCCAAAGGCGCGACCACCAACGAACGTGAAGTACGTGCCAGACGAGT
>JASHVH010000169.1 GCA_030039575.1 Acidimicrobiales bacterium
TTCGGCGGGCTGTTCGGCACCATCGTGTCGCCGACGTTCCTGTTCCTCATCGGGCTCCTCAACCTCGTGGTGCTGGCCGGGATCGTCAGGGTCTTCCGTTCCATGCGGCACGGCGTTATCGGTCGCCATCTGTTCCTTCATCGGCGGCGTGGAGATCCTCGGCCTGCTAACGTCCGAAATCCATCTCCTCAGCCATCACCGCGGTTTTTTGGGGGTTCATGTACAACTTCAACATCAATACGGCCGGCTTTGTGATCGCCGGGATGTTCGTTGTCACATGGGCACTGGCCTTCCCGTCCGGGCTCCGGCCGGCAACCGGCGCCACCGCGGCGGTCGGTTCGAACGTGGGCTGGTTTGGCGGTATGCTCGTGGGCGCCGCCACTTCCTCAAAAGGAGCGCACGCGTGCCCGCGACCGTCCTGGTAGGCACCCAGTGGGGTGACGAAGGTAAAGGAAAACTAACCGACCTGCTGGCCAAGGAGATGCAGGTGGTCGTGCGCTACCAGGGCGGCCACAATGCCGGGCACACGGTCGTGGTGGACGGGGAGACCTTCGCCCTGCAGTTGCTGCCGAGCGGGGTCCTTTACCCCTACACGGTCCCCGTGATCGGCAACGGCGTGGTGGTGGAGCCGAAGTTCTTGATCGACGAAATGGACACGCTCGAACGGCGCGGCATCGATTGCTCCCGCCTCGTCATATCGGGCAGTGCCCACCTGGTGATGCCTTACCACCAGGAGATGGACGCGCTGATCGAGCGGTACCTGGGCAAGAACAGGTTGGGGACGACCAAGCGCGGGATCGGGCCCGCCTACGCCGACAAGGCCGCCCGCATAGGCCTGCGCGTCCAGGACCTGCTCGACCCCAAGATATTCCGGCAGAAACTCGACGTTGTCCTCAAAGAAAAAAACCTCATCCTGGCCAAGATCTATAACCGCTTGGCCTTGTCCGGCGCCGAAATAGCCGGGCGCTACCTGGACGAGTACGCCCCCCGCCTGGCCCCTCACATCGGGGACGCCGTAGGCCTCGTCCACGACACCCTGGCGGCGGGCGGGGGCGTGTTGCTCGAGGGGGCGCAGGCCACTTTCCTCGACCTCGACCATGGCACCTACCCGTTTGTTACTTCCTCCAACCCGGTGGCCGGAGGCGCGTGCACAGGGGCCGGCATCGGGCCTCGCTACATCGACCGGGTCATCGGGGTGGCCAAGGCTTATGTCACCAGGGTGGGAGCCGGCCCGTTCCCGACCGAGGTGTTCGGCGAGTTGGCCGACACACTGGTCGAAAGGGGCCACGAGTTCGGGACGAATACCGGGCGCCGGCGCCGGCCCGGGTGGTTCGACGCGGTCATGATGCGCCACGCGGTCCGCCTGAACTCGATCGACGAGCTCGCCATTACGAAACTCGACGTGCTGGACTCGTTCGAGACCGTGAAGGTCTGTGTGGCCTACGAAGCCGAAGGAAAGCGCTACGAAAATATGCCCTGGCATCAATCGGTCCTCTACGACGTGACGCCGGTCTACGAGGAGCTGCCCGGGTGGGAGACGGAGACCACCGGCGTGGCCGGCAAGGACCGTTTGCCGACGGCGGCCCGCGACTACATCGATTTCCTGGCGTCGCAGGCCGGTGTGCCGATCACTTTTGTCGGAGTCGGCCCCGGCCGCGAACAGGTCGTGAGGCTGGGCGAGCGGTAGGGGCCGGACCGTGAGAGTGTGCGTCGTCGGGAGCGGAGGCCGCGAACACGCCATCGCCGCGGCTCTCTCCATCTCCAACGAGGTGGTCGTGGCCCCCGGCAACCCGGGGATGGAGGGGTTTGAGCGCGTCTCCGCTCCGCCCGAACGGGTCGAGGCCGACCTTTGGGTGATCGGGCCCGAGGCGCCTCTGGTCGAAGGCCTGGCTGACCGGATAAGGGCGCGCGGTGGCCTCGTGTTCGGCCCGGGGGCGGACGGGGCTCGCCTCGAGGGCTCGAAAGTGTGGATGAAGGAACTTCTCGTCGGCGCCAGGGTCCCGACTGCGGGCTACCAGGTTTTCGAGGAGGTCGATCACGCCCTCCAGTACCTCAGGGCCACGGCCGACCCGTGGGTAATAAAAACGGACGGCCTGGCGGGGGGAAAGGGTGTCCTCGTCACCGACTCCTTCAGGGAAGCAGAGAGGGACCTGCGGGCCAAGCTCTCGGGGCGCGCTTTCGGCGATGCCGGCCGCAAGGTGCTTATAGAAGAAGCGCTTTCCGGTGAAGAGCTGTCCGTAATCGCGGTATGCGACGGGCGCCGCGCTTACCCCTTGGCCGCGGCGCAGGACTACAAAAGGTTGGAGGACGGGGGGACGGGCCCGAACACAGGCGGCATGGGCGCCTACTCGCCGGTCCCCTTTGCCGGCGAGGACGTCGTAGGTGACGTGATGGAACGGGCCATATTGCCCACGCTGCACGCCCTTTATAAGCGCGGCATCGATTATCGCGGGGCGCTTTATGCCGGTGTCATGCTGGCCGAGGAGGGGCTAAAGGTCCTCGAGTTCAATGTCCGCTTCGGCGACCCCGAAGCGCAGGTGCTTTTCCCGAGATGGAGCGGCGATGTCACCGCCACGTTGGCCGCCGCCGCATCAGGGTCGCTTTCCGACCACAACGCCCCCAATTTCTCCAGTGATGCCGCGGTGTGCGTAGTGCTGGCGGCCCCGGGCTACCCCGAAAAACCGGAGACGGGTGAGCGCATCGAGGGCCTGGGCGACGCGCTGGCTGTCGCCGACGCCCGGGTGTACGCCGCCGGGGTAGAAGCCGAGCCGGGAGCCGACCCGGGAGCCGACAGCGGCGCTCACCTGGTTACCGCGGGCGGGAGGGTGCTGGACGTGGTCGGCCTCGGCCCCGACCTCGAATCTGCCCGTGGGGTTGCTTACAGGGTGGCCGGCATGGTTTCGTGGCCCGGTATGGTCTCCCGCTCTGATATTGCTGCGAGCGTCTCATGAAGGTCGCCGTGCTCATGGGCTCCGCCAGCGACAAGGCCAAGATGGCCCCCGCCCTCGAAATGCTCGAGCAGTTGGGCGTCGAAGCCGTCGAGGAAGTCATGTCAGCTCACCGCACCCCCGACCTCGTCGCCGGCTTCGCCGCCGAGGCCAGGCAAATGGGTTTCGGCGTCATTATCTGCGGGGCCGGGATGGCTGCGCACCTGGCGGGGGCCGTGGCCGCCCGCACGACGTTACCCGTCATCGGTGTGCCTCTGTCCGGGAGCGCCCTGTCCGGGCTGGACGCCCTCTACGCCACCGTCCAGATGCCGAGAGGCTTCCCGGTGGCTACCGTCGCCATCGACGGGGCGGCCAACGCGGCGCTGCTGGCGGCCGAGATCCTGGCTGTCCAGGACCCGGGCATCGCCGAGCGTCTGGCCGCTTACCGCGCCGGTTTTGCCAAGCGCTAGCCCTGGTCACTCTGAGGTAGCAGGCCGGCCCGTCTGCAGGCGCGTTGGGCCTCGACAGCCACGGGACCGTTCCCCTTGGTCTCCGACGCACACCAACTGCGGGCCTCGTCCCCGCAAAAATGGACGGTGCCGCCGCCGGTCGAACTGGCAATGACGGCCGACACACAAGGCCCTTTCGGGCTCTTCGCCCCGCCCAGGCCTACTACCGCCCAAATGCCGACGGCCAGCCCCACCAGGAGCACGACGGCTCCGAGCACGACGGTCCCTCGGCGCTCGCTCCGGGTCAGAGGCTGGCCCTGCTGCTGGCGGTAGTTGGGCGGCATGCCCACCGAAGTCTACCTAGGGCCGGACAGGCGAGGCCGGCGGCGCCGGGCGGGGGGTGCCAGCCCGGGCGGGCAATGCCCACCGTGACGTCCTCCGGTGGCCCCGACCGGGGACCAGCTTGTACGGTGGAGCCGGGAGGAGGAGCCAACTGATGAAGCACGTCTATTCCGGCAAGGTCCGTGACATATATGAGATCGACGACGAACACCTGCTGTTCGTGACCTCCGACCGGATATCCGCTTTCGATGTCGTTATGACCGAGCCCATCCCCGGCAAGGGACGGGTGTTGACCGCCCTCACCGCCTTCTGGGTGGGCCAATTGTCCGACGTCGCTCCCACCCACCTGGTCAGTTTGGGGCTCCCGCCGGGGGTGGACGCCGGTGCCGGCGAGCCGGGCCCTGGTTTCGCCGAAGGGCGCTCGATGGTCGTGCGCCGGGCCGAGATGCTCCCGATCGAGTGCATCGTGCGCGGCTACCTGTCGGGCTCGGCCTGGGCCGAGTACCGCCGCTCGGGGACGATGCACGGCGAGGCCCTGCCGGCCGGGCTGTCACAGTCCGAGAAATTGCCCGAACCCGCCTTTACCCCGTCCACAAAGGCGACCGTCGGCCACGACCAGAACATTTCCTTTGAAGATGCCGTCGGTTTGGTCGGCGACAAAATAGCTTCAGCAGCCCGGGAGATCTGCCTCGAGGCCTACCGCCGGGGGGCTGAGCTCGCCGCCGGGCGCGGGATCATCGTCGCCGACACCAAGTTCGAGCTCGGGCTCATAGATGGCGAACTGGCGATATGCGACGAGATACTGACGCCGGACTCCTCGCGTTTCTGGCCGGCTGACCGGTGGCGGCCCGGGACCACCCCGCCGTCTTTTGACAAACAGCCGTTGCGGGACTGGCTCGAAGGCACGGGCTGGGGGAAAGTGCCACCACCGCCCCCATTGCCCCCCGATGTCGTCGAAGCCACCCGGGCCCGTTACGTCGAGGCGTACGAACGTCTGAGCGGGCTCAGCTTTACGGACTGGCCCGGGTCCGGTCCGCCCGGGACTGGCAGCCCAAAGTAGCCCAACCACTATGGGCAATTTCGAGGCGCTGGTCGAGGTCCAATTGAGGCCGGGCATCTCCGACCCCCAAGGGGCCACGATCGAACGGGCCTTGCCGGCGCTCGGGTTCACCGGGGTCAGCGGTGTCCGGGCCGGCAAGGCTTTCCGCCTGCAGGTCGAAGCGCCCGATGACCAGGCCGCCCGTCGCATCGTGGAAGAACTGTCCGAACGCCTGCTGGCCAACCCGGTCATCGAGGCCGCATCTGTCTCGATAATCAGCCCGCCGCCGGCCTGAGCGCCATCCTCGGGCGTCGGGCCCGGCCCTTGGTATCGTGGCCCTCGTGGCAGTGCGTGTCGGGGTGGTCGTGTTCCCGGGGACGAACTGCGAGCACGACGTGGCGGAGGCCCTTGTAGAACTGGGGGCGGAGGCGCAACTGGTCTGGCACGGCTCGGCCTCCCTCGACGCGCTCGACGCCGTCGTGCTGCCGGGGGGGTTCGCCCACGGGGACTACTTGCGGCCCGGGGCGATCGCCCGTTTTTCGCCCGTAATGGCTGGGGTACGCGAGTACGCCGCCGGCGGTGGCCCGGTAGTCGGCATTTGCAACGGCTTTCAGGTCCTGACCGAGGCCCACCTTTTGCCGGGGGCGTTGCAGAAGAACAAGGGCCTGACGTTCCTGTGCCGGATGACGGAGCTGGAAGTGACGAGCGACCGCTCGGCCCTGACCGCCGGGGTCGAACTTGGCCGGCGCCTGTTAGTGCCGGTCAACCACTTCGAGGGTAATTACACGGCCGGGCCGGCAACCCTCCGGCGGTTGGAGGACGAAGGCCGCGTGGTGCTGCGTTACGTGGACAACCCCAATGGGTCGGTGCACGATATCGCCGGGATATGCAACGAAGGCGGAAACGTCGTCGGGCTCATGCCGCACCCCGAACGGGCCAGTCACGAGCTCCTTGGGTCGACCGACGGTTTGGTGCTCCTCCGGGCGTTGTTGGCCTGGGCCGGCGCACGGCTGGAGCCGGCGGGGCGGGGCTAACCGCACAACGGGGCGACGGCGGGCACCTAGCCCGCCGGCCGCCCTACCGTTGACGTCATGAACGGTTCGTTGCACCGCGAACTCGGCCTGACCGACGAGGAAGCAGTCTCAATCGAGCGCATCCTCGGCCGGGGACCGAACCACCTCGAGCTGGCCATGTACGCCGTGATGTGGAGCGAGCACTGCTCGTACAAGTCCTCCCGGGTACACCTGCGCCGCCTGCCCACCGAAGGACCGGGCGTCCTCGTCGGCCCCGGGGAGAACGCCGGGGTCATCGACGCCGGCGACGGCATCGCCGTCGCCATCCGGATCGAGAGCCACAACCACCCTTCTGCCATCGAGCCCTACCAGGGGGCGGCCACCGGAGTCGGAGGCATAATCCGTGACATCTTCACGATGGGCGCCCGGCCCATCGCGCTTATGGACCCGCTGCGCTTCGGGCCGCCCACCGACGCCCGCAACCGCTGGGTGGCCAGCGGCGTGGTCAGCGGGATTTCCGGTTACGGCAATGCCGTCGGGGTCCCCACGGTGGGGGGCGAGCTCGAATTTGGCAGTTGTTACGCGGGTAACCCGCTCGTCAACGTCCTGTGCTGCGGCCTGTTGCCGAAGGACCGCTTGGTGCTGGGACGGGCCGGCGGCGTAGGTAACCTGGCCGTCCTGCTGGGTTCGACCACCGGCCGGGACGGTATCGGGGGGGTGAGCGTGCTGGCGTCTGCCGCCTTCACTGATGACCCCGATGCCGAGGCGTCCAAACGCCCCAACGTCCAGGTGGGCGACCCGTTCGAGGAAAAACGCCTCATCGAGGCCACCCTCGAGCTGCTCGACAAGCACCTGGTCGTCGGCATCCAGGACCTCGGGGGGGCCGGGCTCACGTGCGCCACCAGCGAGACGGCATCGCGCGGGGGCGTAGGCATGGACGTGGACGTCGAGGCCGTGCCGCTCCGCGAGCCGGGCCTGGCCCCGTACGAGGTTATGACCAGCGAGAGCCAGGAGCGCATGCTCGCCATCATCACCCCCGAAGCGCTCAGCTCGGTGCTCGACGTGTGCCAACGGTGGGAGGTGCGGGCCTCGGTGGTCGGAAAAGTCACGGCCACCGGCCGTTTGCGCGTCCTGAAGGGCTGGGACGGCGAGGTACTGGCCGATGTCCCCGCCGCCAGCCTCCACGAGGACGCCCCCGTTTGCTACCGCCCCATGCGGCCGCCGGCCAGGCTCCTCGACGGCGACGGGATGGCCACCAACGGTGGCGTGCCCACGCCACCGCCCCCAACCTCAGAGGCCGACGTGGCCCACGACCTGCTCTCGCTTTTGGCCGATCCTTCCTGGGCGTTCGGGCAGTACGACCACCAGTTGTTCCGCAACACCGTCGTGGCCCCGGGCGCGGACGCAGCACTGCTACGCCTCTCCGCCCCGGGCGTCAGGGCTCCCAGCGGTTCGCCCGCCCGCGGCATCGCGCTGTCGACGGACGGCAACCCTCGCTGGTGCGCCGTCGACCCTCGCGCCGGTACCCGGCTCATCGTGGCCGAATCGGCGCTGAACGTCGCCTGCACCGGCGCCACCCCCGTGGCTCTGGTGAACTGCCTCAACTTCGGGAACCCGGAACACGCAGAAGTGATGTGGCAGTTCTCTGAGGCCATCGACGGGATGGCCGAGGCGTGCACGGGGCTGGGCATCCCGGTCGTGGGCGGGAACGTCAGCTTTTACAACGAAAGCCGGGGCACCGACATCGACCCCACGCCGGTGGTGGGCACCCTGGGCCTGGTCGACCGGTTGCGACCGGGTACCCCCACCCCGGCGCTGACCGATAGGAGCACGGTCCTGCTGCTCGGCCCATCCTCGGTGTCCCTGGCCGGGTCCCGGTGGGTGGCCGAATGCCCGGGGAGCCAGGCCGGCGGCGCGCTGGCCGAACTGGACCTCGAATTGCACAGCCGCCTGTTGGAACTGTTGGCCGCGCTGGTGAACGAACGCCTCGTTGACGGTGTCCACGACGTTTCCGACGGCGGGCTCGGCGTGGCGTTGGCCGAAATGGCGGTGAAAAGTGGGACCGGGTTCCGGGTCTCCGGCATTACCGGTCTCGCAGAGCTGTTCGGCGAGGGCCCCTCCAGGGTGCTCATCAGCGTGCCGCCCGCGAACGTACAACTCATAACAGACCGGGCGGGAGCCGCCGGCGTCCCGACGGCAGCACTGGGCACCGCCGGCGGTGACCGGTTGATCGTCGAGGGTTTGCTCGACCTGAGCCTGGCCGAGGCCGAGGCGGCGTGGAAAGGAGCCCTGCCGACGGTGTTCTCTGCGCCGTGAGGGGTTCTCTGCGCCGTGAGGGGTTCCTGTCCGACGAGGGAGCCGGTGCCCACCTAATGGCCGAGCAGGGACCGCCACGTCGGGCGGGCCGCCGCGGGGCTGGGTTCCGCGTGCAAGTCGTCGCCTATGCGCCGCGCGTACATGGCAACCGCGTCAGCGGTCGCCGCCGCCTGAGCGTCTACTCCCGTCGA
>JASHVH010000170.1 GCA_030039575.1 Acidimicrobiales bacterium
GCCCCTGAAGGCGCCCGGGCGCTCCGCCACGCGGCCGTCAAGCTGCTGCCGGCGGTGCGCCAGGTCATGATGACCGGTGGCCCGCAACAGTACGAGGAGGTGGCCAAGCTCCTCGACGAGACCCGGCGCCGGATCTATTCGATCCTCGCCAACGAACCGTCTGGCACCGCCACCGACCAGGGGGCCGAAGGCGCTCAGGGCCCCGCCGCACAAGCGCCGCCATCCCAGAGCTAGCGCGGGAAAACTCCTGAAGGCGGTAAACCGCCGTGGGCCAAGGGCGGCCGTCCGTGGGGCGGCCGCCTTGGCGCGCCACTCGAAGCGCTCGGGGCCTGTCAGCCCGACGGCCTCAACCCTTCTTCCAGGGCGTCCATAACCTCAGGCCCGGGCACGAAGTCGCCGAGCGGAGGTAGCTCCTCGATGCGGTCGAGGCCCAGCCGCTCGAGCAGGAGGGGCGTCGTGCCGTAAAGGACCGCTTGGCCCGGCCCCGGGTCGTGGCCCACCTCGGCGACATAGCCGCGCTGGCAAAGGGTGCGCAGGACCCCGTCGGAATTGACCCCCCTGATGGACGCCACCTGCGCCCTGGAAACCGGTTGTTTGTAGGCGACTATGGCCAGCGTCTCCAGGGCGGCGGCCGACAACCGGGCGGACTGGCCTTCGAGCACGAAACGCTCGATGTACGGCGCCATGTCGGGGTGGCTCTGGAACCGGTAGCCACCCGCCACCCGGGCCAACTCGAAACCACGCTGCTCATCGCGATAGGACTGGGCCAGCTCGTCGCAGATCTGCGATACCCGGGCCGGCGCCAGCTCCAGCAGTTGGGCCAGCAGGTTCGGCTCCACCGGGGTCTCGGCCACCATGAGCACGGCCTCTATGGCCCGGCGTTCCTCGATTTCCACCACCTCGGCCCCTCCTATTTCGCCTAGCCCTCGTACTGGTCGACCATCGGGGCTTCGCCCGCCTCGAAGCCAGCCGAGGTGGGTTGGCGCCCGAAGTCGTCGTCACCGGCGCCGAGCCAGCTGACGTGGAGTTCTCCCAATTTGGCGGCCTGGCCGAGGTCGACTGCGCCCCGCTTGTACAGCTCCAGAAGGGCGAGGAAGTAGACGATCACCTCGAGCGGCTCGCGCAGTCCGGCAGTCAGGCGCCTGAACGTGGTGCGCCCCTCCGCCGGCAACCTGGCCACCAGTTCCTCGAGGGTGTCGGCCACACTGGCGCGGACTGGGGCGATG
The DNA here is from genome assembly GCA_030039575.1 of Acidimicrobiales bacterium. Classification (GTDB taxonomy): domain Bacteria; phylum Actinomycetota; class Acidimicrobiia; order Acidimicrobiales; family Palsa-688; genus Fen-671. The sequence goes on from JASHVH010000170.1 coordinate 1,227, forward strand.
TGCTCGGTGTTGACCCGGGCCACCGGCTTCGGGGCCAACAACTTCACCAGCGCGCGATGCAGGTCGTCGGCCGTCACCCCCTCGAGAAGGTCAGGTGCCAGCTTGATGAACGGCTCCTCCAGGCCTGCCCTCCTCGGGACCGACAGTTGGGCTGCGTCCATCAGGCGGGTCATGGACAGCGAGGCGTCTTTGAACGTCTTGCACTCCAGCAACCTGGCCAGCAGGAGGTCCCGTTCCTCCCACAGGGCCAGCGTTTCTTCGTCGTCTTCCTCCGACCCGTCAGACAGCAGCCGGCGAGTCTTCAGTTCCAGCAGCACCGCAGCGGTCAGCAAGAACTCGGTCGCCACTGCCAGGTCCAGCGCTTGCATCTGCTCGATGCTGGCGATGTACTGGTCGACGATCGACGACAGGGACAGCTCCCATATATCGACCTGCTCGCGCGTGACCAGGTGGAGCAGCAGGTCGAGCGGGCCCTCGAACACCGGCGTGCTGACCTGGTACCCCACCGGCCCGAGCCTACTGGTAACCTCTGGCCCTCATTGTTGATGCCCGCGCGGCGACGGTCTGCGGAAGGGAGAACCAAAGGTGCGCGGGCAGCCGCTCGTAGGCCCCGCCTCAGGAAAATTGCGCGCTGGAAGAGAAAGGCCCACGAGCCTCAACGATGATGGTCTTTGTGGGCGCGCAGGTAGTCGTGCGGTGGTCCCTTAATGGGGCATGAAACCGTCCTGAGCTGCCCTTTGCTAGCATACGGATGAGCTCCTCACCATGACAACGCCCCGGTCGACCACCCCCGCAGGTGCGACACCGCCAGGGCGCGACCGGTTCGGCCTGTCCAGCTCCGCCCGCCGTCCGGGCAACAGTTTCGGGGCGGCCGGCATTGTCGCCGGCGCCATCTTGATCGCTTTGGTCGTGGGCGGGATCGTATGGTCGGCGGCCACGGGCAAGGCGCCGGCCTCCCAAAGACCTCATATTTTCGGCGGCTCGTTGGTGCTGGACGACTACCGGCCACTGACGGTCATCGACCTGGCCACGGGAGAGGTCACGGTCCAGCTCGAAGGCGTTTATGCCCAGGTGGGGGCCACCAATTACAGCGACGTACAAGCGGTCGCCACTGCTGAAGGGACGACGCTGGTCAACCGCAAGACCGGCACTTTCAACATGCTGGGCAACGACGATTACGTCCTCGGGCCACCCGACAACGGGATTTCGCTCGGCCCTCTGGCCGGCGCTTCGACGGCCGCCGGTTTTGCCGACGGGACGTCCACATACATAGTTCGTTACGGCTCCACCAGCACGGTCTCGCTGGTCGATCCCGCCACCGCCGAGGCCGGGGCCGAGGCCCTGGCCACGCGCTCGGCCCACCCGGTACGGCCGCTCGGCTTCACGCACCTCACCAGCCGGTTGGCTCAACTCCCGGGCGGGGCGGCCGTGAACGACGGGGACCTGTGGTCGCTCGCCAGTGCAGGAGAAAACTGCCAGCTAGTTGAAGTGACCCCCACGCCTCTGCACCTCGAGGGCTTGACGGCTACCCGCCGTTCCAGCTGGCCCACGGCGTGCTCGGCGTCGGCCGTCGAGAGCGCGTCGGGGACGGTGGGGCTGGTCATGCCCGGCCGGGTCGAGCTCTTCAAGCCGCAAGACGCGGTGAAGGACATCAGTGACCCGGACATCTCGCAGGCTTCCGCCTTCCTCCCGGTAGAGGGCACTTCCGGTGAGCTCTGGTACCTGGTGAGGCTCCCGACGGGGTGGTCGGTACTGGGGGTAGAGCCGAGCGGCCAGGTCGGCTACCCCGTCGCCCTGCACGCGTTCGGCTTCGGGGCCCAACCTGCCGTCCCCGCTTTTTCGGCCGGGAAGCTCTACACCCTGGACCAGGCCCAGCCGGGCCAACCGACGCTGTGGGCCATCGACCCGACAAGCGGAGTAATGGCGCCAGTGAAGGGGGCGCCCAAGTACCCGGCCAAGAGCGTCACCGAAAAGGCCAGTTTTCACGGGGCGGAAGTGCTCGTGGACGGCCCCAGGGTCATCTTCAACAACCCGGAAAGCCTCCTGGCGGTGGTCGTGTTCACCGACGGCACCCACGCGCCCGTGATCGTGGACAAGTCGAACGCCGTCGTCGTCAGCGCCGTCGGGCCAGGAGACGTGAACGTCAAGCCGCTGAAAACAAAAACGACCTTACAACCGGCGCCGAACACGCCGACAACTACCGTAACGACCGTTGCACCGCCAATAACCCAGCCCGTGACCCAGCAGGCAAGCTGCGCGGCCACTACCGAGAAGCCCTATGCACCGCAAGTGAGCTCGATCACTCCGTCGGACGAGTCGGCCCTCGTCGCATGGTCTTACCACCTCCTGTCGGAACAGGACTGCCTGCCGAGGACCTGGTCGGTCACCGTCAGTGCCCTCGGCGGTGCACCCCAGCCGCTGAGGACGACGCTGGTGATCAACGGCCAGCAAGAGCTGCTCTTCACCGGGCTCCGGCCCGGCACCAACTACCAGGCGGTCGTGACCGCTTACATCAACAGCCAATCGACGCAGTCCGAACCTCAGGACTTCACGACGACGGCCCACGGGCCGGGCGCCCCGGCCAATGTCACGACCCGGGCTAACGGGCAAGGAGGCTGGTTGGTCAGTTGGTCCCCGTGCGTTGGGCCGAACTGTTTCTCGCCGCCGGCGTCGTGGACCGTCATCGGTTCCTCCTGCGGCACCGCTTTCGTGGGCGAGCCTCCAGTACTGGTCGAGCCGGCTTCCCGGACGAGCGTCACGGTCAACGCCGGCAACAACCTGAGGCTCCTCGGTAGCCAGCTCAGTTTCAGCGTCGAGGGAGTGGGCAACACCGGCCTGGTCGGTGCCCCCACCTCCGACCACACCTGCACGCAAGCCTGGCAGCCGCCCGACCCCGCCGCCATGCAGTTGCTGGCCGCAGCCACCCCCGTTGGCCAGTCGGTCACCGCCAGCCTGCAGGTCGTCCCGAGCGGCGGCACGGCCCTCGCTTACGGCGGGGACAAGGTGACTTTTACTTACTCGGTGGGGGGCCACACCGTCGGCCCTACGACGGCCACTCAGGTGAGCGTCACCGGGCTCAGCCCGGCCAGGTCCTACGTACCTACGGTGGTCGTGACCCCGGTAGGGCACCCGTCTGCGGCCGTGACCGTCACGGGGCATGCCTTCTCCAAGACGGTACCGTGGCCGGCTGGCCTCCGCGTTCAGGCTTCGGGGGCGGTCGGGGCCAACCCGAACACAGGCACTGTGGTCGTAACGTTCCCAGGCTTGCCGTCAGGCCCGTTCAAGGGGTCGGGGTTGGTCACCTGCGGCTCAGAGGTCTTGCCCGTCAGTGGCCTTCTCGCCAACGGCCAGCTGACCACGATCATGAACCTTGACGAGATGGGCGGGCGCTGCTTTGTCTCAGTCAAGCTCGAGGACACCCTCGTACCCGACCCGTACGGCCTGCCCTCGGGCCAGCTTTCATCTCCGTTCTCTATCGGGTCGCCGCAGTCCTATTCCTTCAGCGTGACTGCGGCCAAACGGTGCGCCCGGCCCTGCACGACGGTTGAGTACAACGTCAACTTCCAGGGCACCGGAGAGCCGGCGGGCACCGATTGGCAGGTCTCGGCCAAGGCCGCCACCAAGGGCTGCAGGCTCATCCTGCCCCAGGTCCCGGTGGCCGATTTCCCGACGAAATTCGATTGGCCCGTCAGATGCTCGACCCCGACCGTGCTGGTGTCGTGGATCTACCTGGGCGAGCCGGCCAGCGCCTCCACCAGCCCGGCGGTACTGCCGGCGCTGGCGACGTCGAGCACCACCACCACGACGAGCAAGACGAAGACCACCACCAGCAAGACCACCAAGACCACAACCACCAAGACCACGACCACCAGCCCCAAGACCACGACCACCACCACCACGTCCACGACCAGGACGTCGGCGGCTACAGAGACTTCTCGGCCGGCCCCCACCACTACAACCACAGCCTGCACCGGTCCCGCAGGGGCACACCCCTGCGCCTCGACGACGACGGCGGCGCCCACCACCACTTCCACCACAACTTGCGCCCACGGCTCCGGGGTGGGGTGCCCGACTACGAGCACCACCCCGACCACCGCGGCGCCGACATCGACGTTGCCCACCACCGTGACGACCTCGGTGACCGAGACGACCGCGGCGCCGAACACGACCACTACGACACTGGCCCCGACCACGACGGCCACCAGCCCAGCACCTACGACGACCACCACCACGGCACCGCCGCCTACGACCCAGCCGACGACCCCGCCCACCACCACCCCGACCACGGCGGTGACGACCACCACGGTGCCCGTGACCACGACGACGGCCCCCACGACCACGACGGTCCCGAGCACCACGACCACCACGGCGTCGGTCACGACGACGACGGCGGCCAGCACAACGACGTCGACCACGTCTGTGAGCACCACCACGACGACGGCTTCGGGCCCGTCGGCCGCTGCGGCGGGCGCAGCCCTGGCCGGCTTGGGACGCACGCCTCCCCGTGGCCCAGGGGGTGGCCCGAGCGGGCCGGCTGGTCCCGCTGGACCGTGGCAGGCACTGGACCTGTGGTTGGCATTTGGCGGAATGGCGGGCGCGGTGTGCGCTGGTTCCCTAGCCTGGGGGCTCAGTAGGAGGCCCAAGGCCCGCCTCGGGGTCTACGGAGCAACGGAGGTAACGACGTGAGCACACCGAGCCCTATTACGGGCCCGTGGGAGGCCCAGCAAGGGTCGCACCCCGGTGGGCCCGATATAGCGCTCTTCGGGAGGATGTTCGAGAGCCTGGTCGCCAACGTGACCAAAGCTCTGCACGGCAAGGACAACGTGGTGCGCGCCGCGCTTATCTGTGTCCTGGCCGAGGGCCATCTGCTCATCGAGGACGTCCCCGGGGTGGGCAAGACCTCCCTCGCCCGGGCCATCTGCAAGTCCATCAACCTGACCTGGAACCGGGTGCAGTTCACCCCTGACCTCCTGCCGAGTGACATCACGGGTGTGACGGTGTTCGACCAGGCGACGGCGACGTTCAGCTTTCGGCCGGGGCCGGTGTTCGCCAACATGGTCCTCGGGGACGAGATAAACAGGGCGTCGCCGAAGACCCAATCGGCCCTGCTCGAAGTGATGCAGGACAAGACCGTGTCCACCGATGCGGCCGTGTACCCGGTGCCCCGCCCCTTCATCGTCATCGCCACCCAAAACCCGGTCGACCTGGAAGGCACTTACGTGCTCCCCGAGGCTCAGCTCGACCGGTTCCTGATGCGGCTGCGGATGGGCTACCCGTCGCCGGAGGCCGAGGCCGAGGTGTTGCGGACCGAACGGGACTCGCCGAGCGTCGAGCACCTCGAGGC
>JASHVH010000171.1 GCA_030039575.1 Acidimicrobiales bacterium
CTGGCCCCGTTGTCAGCGGCCGCATTGCCGTAACCGGCGTCCCCACCGGCCGGCCCGCTCGCCGATGAACTGGCGGAGGCAGCTTCGTACATCCGCTTGCCCAGCTCCTGGACCCCAACCGCCAGGCGCTCCGTGGCGCTCTTTATGGCCTCGTTGTCGCTGCCGTTCAGCGTCTCCTTCAAAGCGTTGAGGTCCGACTCGACGCGGTCCTTCTCGGCCCCGCTGACCTGGCTGGCCTGGTCACGCAGCATCTTCTCGGTCTGGTAGACGAGCGAGTCGGCGTTGTTGCGGATCTCCGCTTCCTCCTTGCGCCGCCTGTCGTCCTCCGCGTGCGCCTCGGCGTCATGGACCATGCGGTCGATCTCGTCCTTGTTGAGGGCGGACTGACCGGTGATGGTCATCGACTGCTCCTTGCCGGTGGCCCGGTCCCGCGCCGAGACGTGCACGATCCCGTTCGCATCGATGTCGAAGGTGACCTCGATCTGAGGCACGCCCCTCGGCGCCGGCGGCAGGTCGACCAACTCGAACTTGCCGAGGGTCTTGTTGTACATCGCCATCTCCCGCTCACCCTGGAGGACGTGGACCTGGACCGAGGGCTGCATGTCCTCGGCCGTCGTGAACACCTCGCTCTTCTTGGTCGGGATGGTGGTGTTGCGCTCGATCAATTTCGTCATCACCCCACCCTTGGTCTCGATGCCGAGCGACAACGGGGTGACGTCGAGCAGGAGGATGTCCTTCACCTCGCCCTTCAGCACACCGGCCTGGATGGCGGCGCCCACGGCCACGACCTCGTCAGGGTTGACACCCTTGTGAGGCTCCTTGCCCGTGAGGCTACGGACCAGGTCCTGGATGGCCGGCATCCGTGTCGCCCCGCCGACCAGCACGATGTGGTCGATCTTGTCCTTGCTCAAACCGGCGTCCTTGATGGCCTGGTCGAAAGGTCCACGGCAGGCTTCCACCAAGTCCGCCGTCATCTCCTGGAACTTGGCCCGCGTCAGCTTGACGTCGAGGTGCTTCGGCCCCTCGCTCGTGGCGGTGATGAAGGGCAGGTTTATGTTCGTCTCCTGCACGGCGGACAGCTCGATCTTGGCCTTTTCAGCGGCCTCCTTCAGCCTCTGCAGGGCCATCTTGTCGTTGGAGAGGTCGACACCCTCGGTGTCCTTGAACGTCTTGACGAGCCAGTCGATGACGCGCTGGTCCCAGTCGTCGCCACCGAGGTGGGTGTTGCCGCTGGTCGCTTTCACCTGGAAGATGCCCTCGCTGATCTCGAGCACCGAGACGTCGAACGTCCCGCCCCCGAGGTCGAACACAAGGATCGTCTGCTCCTCTTCCTTGTCGAGGCCGTACGCCAGGGCCGCCGCCGTCGGCTCGTTGATGATGCGCAGCACCTCGAGGCCGGCGATCTGGCCGGCTTCCTTAGTGGCCGTTCGCTGAGCGTCGTCGAAGTACGCCGGTACTGTGATAACCGCCTGGGTCACCGTGGTGCCCAGATAGCCCTCGGCGTCCCTCTTCAGCTTCTGCAGGATGCGGGCAGAGATCTCCTGAGGCGAATAAGCCTTACCATCTATGTTGATCCGCCACGAGTTATCGCCCATATGGCGCTTCACCGAGCGCACCGTGCGCTCCGGGTTGGTGATGGCCTGGCGCTTGGCGACCTCGCCAACGAGCACCTCGCCCGACTTGGAAAAACCAACGACCGAGGGTGTCGTCCGCGACCCTTCGGCGTTGGCGATGACAGTTGGTTCACCGCCTTCCAGTACGGCGACTACCGAGTTGGTCGTACCGAGGTCGATACCGACAGCCTTTGCCATGAACAGCCTCCTTGAGGTGGGCCGGGCCATAGCCGGCCGGCCCATGTGGTTTGGGGTTACATCTTAGGAGCGGTTGCCCGCTTCGCTCTAACTACAAGCATAGCAAACTTGAGTGCCCTATTATCAAGAAAGTTACCTAGTTAGTCTACTGACGAAGGGCCCTGTTGCGGCAGAGGTAGGCTCGGAGTATGTCCACGCTTGTACTTGTACGACACGGCCAAAGTGCCTGGAACCTCGAGAACCGCTTCACTGGCTGGTGGGACGTAGACCTCTCCCCGGCGGGCGAAGAGGAGGCCCGCCAGGCCGCGCAGCTGCTGGCGAGCGAGGGGCTGCTGCCCGATGTGGCCCATACGTCCCTGCTCACCCGGGCTATCCGGACCCTCAACATCCTCCAGGAGGGGACGGGGCGGCTCTGGATCCCCGTCCACCGCCACTGGAGGCTCAACGAGCGCCACTACGGGGGCTTGACCGGCCTGGACAAAGCCGAGACCCGTGACCGCTACGGCGACGACCAGTTCCGCCTCTGGCGGCGCAGCTACGACGTACCTCCGCCGCCCATGGAGCCGGGCGGGCCGTACGACGTCTCATTGGACCCTCGTTATGTACCGGGAGTCGTCCCCGCCACTGAGTGCCTGGCCGACGTCGTGGTGCGGATGGTCCCCTATTGGTTCGACGCCATCGCCCCGCAATTGCTGGCGGGGAAGGCCGTACTGGTGGCCGCCCACGGCAACAGCCTCAGGGCCCTCATCAAGCACCTCGACCAGATGAGCGGGGACGAGGTGGCCCAGCTCGAGATCCCGACGGGGGTCCCGATCGTGTACGAGCTGGACAAGGGGCTGGCGCCTCTCCAGGCCGGCGGGCGCTGGCTGGGCGACCCCGAGGCCATTGCCGCGGCGGCCGAGGCCGTCCGCCGGCAGGGCCAGCGCGCCTAGTGCCAGATCGCCTAGGGCCAGATCGCCGCGGGATGGTCGCAGTACTGCTTGCCCCCCAACCCGTTCACGCGTTCACCCTGAGCGGAGCCTGAGACTTATCAGGGAAAATTGAGCTGAGGTGCCGCCCAACCGGGTGGGCCCAACCGCTAGCGTCTCCCAGGGATGAGAGTGCCGCCTGGCGCACGCCGGGTGTCCGCTGTCCTCGCTGCCTCGGCCGCGCTGGCAATGGTTAGCGGCTGCGGCCATTCGAAACAGCACGCGGTGGCGCCACCGTCGACGACCACGACGACGGTCGCCCCGACTACTACCACCACCCCTCGTCCGGTGGCGCTGTGCCCGCTCACCCACACGCCGGCACCCGGCGGCAAGGTCCCCCAACGCACGGCGTTGGCGGTCAAGGTCGAGAACCTGCCCCAGGCCCGGCCCCAGTACGGCCTGGACATGGCCGACATTGTCTTCGAGGAACCTGTCGAAGGCGGCATAACCAGGTTCATCGCCGTCTATCAATGCTATGGGTCGTCCCGCATAGAGCCCGTCCGTTCGGCCCGGTTGGTGGACGCGGACATCCTGCAGCCGTTGGGCAAGATCCTCTTCGCCTACTCCGGGGCCATCACGCCTGTGCTCGACGAGATCGACTCTCCTACTTCGTTGCTCGAGGATGTGGGAGCGGACAGGGCCGGATCGGCGTACACGGTCGATTTCGCGCGGGTGGCGCCCCACAACCTCGAGACGTCGACCTCGGCTCTCTACCGCGCCGCCAAAGCGCTCGGGTACTCGATAAAGAGCGTGCCCCCGCCTTACTTCGCTTATGGCCGCCTGCCGGCGGGGGGCAAGAGGGTCAGCGCCGTCCACATCGACTTCCCCCTGGACGTGACCAGCTGGGCCTGGGACGCGCAAACAGGCCGATGGTTGCGTTCATATTCCGACACCGGCCCCGCCGTCCAGGGGGACAACGTCGTGATCTCAGCGCACAACGTCGTCATATTGCACGTGGTGGAGTACCCCACCCCTTACGTCGAGGACGTCAACGGCGCGCACGAGAACCAGCTCGTCCTGACCGGCAGCGGGCCGGCGTGGATCTTCCGCAACGGCGAGGAGTTCACCGGTACCTGGCACCGGCCGTCGCTTGGTTCTCCCGCGGTCTTCAAGGAAGCGGACGGGAGGACGATCACGCTCACGCCCGGCAACACCTGGGAGGAACTGGTACCCGATACGTCGGCGGTAGTGGTCTCAGGGGCGGGGCAGTCGGGGGGGCCACCGTCGTAAGGCCGGCTATCGTCCCGGTGCCCTCCGGGACCCTCCGTGCCAGCGATTTCTGGGGCTGAAAACTGTGGTTGCAATTACCTTTTGAGCCCCACAACGCTTTTTTGGCCCCAGAACCGGCCTAAATTGGCCCCGGGCCGTAGCACACAACGCCGCCGGGCGAGTGCTCTAAGTCCCGCCCGGCCAGATTTCCCTGAAACCCCCTGGCGTAAGCGCACCCGAACACGGCTGTCGTTGCCGATCATCGCCAGCCCGGAAACGACGCCGGCGCCCCGGAGGGTGCCGGGCCGACGTCCTACGGGGCGTCCCAAGCCAGGTGGAGCCGTCGCAGCCTGTACGAGAACCCTCCCCAGCCGGCGGCGATGGCTACCCAGAGCCCCCCGAAAACCGTGTGCCCGTCCAGGAAGAACGTTACGGAAAGGCCCACCGCCAGCATGGTGAAGACGGTGAGGATGCGCCATCCCCACGGGGACATAACCGCGATCCCAAGTGCCGGTACTTCACGCTGGCGGCCGGCACTCGGGGCCGTGGGTGCAGCGGGCAACGGGGGGCTGCCTGCTGCGGTGAGGGAACCCACCCCTCTGCCAACTTCGGCAGAGGGGGAGATGGTTCCGAGCTTTCTTGCTTCGTATTTGCCACGAGCCATCGGACAACAGATCCTAGATGGCCCCGGGACCGGTTTCACCGGTGCGGATGCGGGTAACGCTGTCGACG
>JASHVH010000172.1 GCA_030039575.1 Acidimicrobiales bacterium
CTCGAGCTGACGTTTGCCCGGTACGAGGTGCTGATGCTGCTGCTGTTCTCCCGGCGGGGGGCCCTGCCGCTCAACAAGATCGGGGCCCGGCTGCAGGTCCACCCGACGAGCGTGACCAACGCCGTGGACCGTCTGGAAGAGCAGGGCCTGATAAAGCGGGTGCCCCATTCGAGCGACAGGCGCACGACGCTGGCGGAAATCCTGCCGGTGGGCCGGGAACTGGCGCTGCGGGCGACGAGGGCCCTCAACCAGGAGGTGTTCTCGCAACCCGGCCTTAGCCACGAGGATCTAGGCCTCCTGGTCGCCGTGCTGCAACGGTTCCGGCAAGGGGCGGGAGATTTCGAAGAGGTGACCGGGCCGGCGGGGGCGGTGGCCGACAGAGCGAGAGCTGAGGGGGCGAGCGGCTAAGGGCAGGCGGCTAGGGGTCGAGGGGCTGAGGATAAGGGTCGACGTCGAAGGGATGAGCGGCGAAGCGGCGAGTGCGCAAGGCTCGCTCATGCCCGCCCTGGCGTCCTGGTCCGTGACGAAACGATCGCTTTGGCCTAGTTGTTACGGTTCCTGCATACAAACAGGGCAAAACGGGGAGGTCGGGCGCGGCCCAGCGTGCCACGCGAGACGAGCCGTGATCGCCGCGCCGGGTGCTTCCCGAGTCAGGGCAGAATGGGGCTATGCCAAGGGCTATATGGAGCGGCTCGATCAGCTTTGGGCTGGTCAACGTGCCCGTCAAGCTTGTCACTGCCACTTCGCCAAAGGACGTGCGCTTTCATCAGTTGCACAAAAAAGATGGTGGTCGTATCAACCAGAGGAGGGTCTGCTCCATCGACGACGAGGAAGTCGACTACTCGGAGATCGTGAAGGGCTACGAACTGCACCGCGGGCAGTACGTGATCGTGGGCCCCGAAGAACTCGAAGCGCTGGCGCCCGAGGGGAGCCGCAGCATCGATATTGAGGAGTTCGTGGAACTGGCCGAAATTGACCCCCTCTTCTTCGAGCACAGCTATTACCTCGTGCCCGATGAAGTCGCGGCCCGGCCGTACGCGCTGTTAGTCGAGGCGATGACGGGGACAGGCAAGGTCGGTATAGGACGCTTTGTGCTCCGCACCAAGCAGTACCTCGCCGCCCTCAGGCCGCGGGACGGAGCCCTTGTGTTGTCGACGATGTTGTTCGCCGACGAGGTGGTGGGGACCTCGGACCTCGACGTCAAGACCACCAGCGAGACCAAGCCGTCCGACCGGGAGGTGACCATGGCCCGCCAGCTGGTCGAATCTCTTTCGGCGGAGTGGGAGCCCGAGAAGTACAAAGACGATTACCGGGACAAGGTGCTGGCCCTGGTCGAGGCCAAAGCCGAGGGCAACGAAATCGCGGCGCCCGAGGAACCAGAGAGGCCGGCCCCGGTAGTAGACCTGATGGCCGCCCTCGAGGCGAGCCTGGCCCGGGCCAAAGAGGCCGGGCAGGCGCCGGAGCCCGAGGCCGCCACCTCTGGGCGACGACGGAAGCGCGCTAGCGCATGACGCCCGCCGGGGCGGGGACCCGGGGGGCTAAGGCCAATCGGGTCGAAGTGGGCGGGCACCAGCTCGAGGTGTCCAACCTCGACAAGGTACTGTGGCCCGCCACCGGCACGACGAGGGGCGAAATGCTGAGCTATTACGCCCGTATAGCCGCGGTATTGGTGCCCCATTTGGCCGGCCGGGCCATCACCCTGAAACGCTTCCCGGACGGCGTCGACGGCGTTTCGTTTTTCGAAAAAAATTGCCCGTCCTACAAGCCCTCGTGGATGCACACGGTGAAAATGGGAGACGTCGATTATTGCTTGGTCGAGGAACCCGCCACTGTGGTGTGGCTGGCCAATCTCGCCGCCATCGAGTTGCACCCCACGCTGGGGGCAAAACCGGACCTTTCGTCGCCGACCACGGTGGTCTTCGACCTCGACCCCGGCCCCCCGGCCGACGTCCTAACGTGCGCTCGCGTGGCTTTGCTCATCAGGGACCTGCTGGCCCAATTGCACCTGCAATCCTGGGCCAAGACCTCGGGGAGCAAGGGGCTGCAGCTCTACGTGCCCCTCAACAGTGGCGCCACGTACGACCGTTCCGCCCCGTTCGCGAAGGCGGTGGCGCAATTGCTGGAAAAACGGCACCCCGACCTGGTCGTGTCCTATCAGCAGCGAGCGGCGCGGGAGCGCCGGGTGCTGATCGACTGGAGCCAGAACACCGAGTCCAAGACGACTGTCGGCGTCTATTCCCTCAGGGCCCGCCCCGAGCCGACGGTGTCGACCCCCGTCACCTGGGACGAGCTCGACGATGCCGTGTCGGCACCCGAGCCAGGCCGCCTGTCGTTCGAGTGGAAGGAGGTCCTCGACCGGGTCGAGCGCCACGGCGACCTGATGGCCGAGGTCCTGACCCTCGAGCAGGAACTGCCGGCACTCGCCGCCTCCTGAGCCTCTATCCCGCCGCCCCTTTATCCCCGGGTGCCGCGAACGCGGCCAGTACGGCGTCGGAGAAAGCCGGCCAGCCCTCTTTGGCCCACGGCCCGAACTCGGCGCCGCTCAAGGCGGCGACAGCCAGGCCCGCGGCCGGGTCGACCCACAGGAAGGACCCGGACTGGCCAAAGTGCCCGAAAGTAGCCGGTGAGTTGGTCTTACCGGTCCAGTGCGGGGACTTGTGGTTGCGGATCTCGGGGCCCAGGCCCCAGTCGCAAGGGCTCTGGCGCCCGAACCCGGGCACCACCCCGTTCAGGCCGGGCCAGGCCACCGTCGTGGCGACGCGCAGTGTGGCGGGGCTGACCAGCGTGGGCCCCAAAAGTTCGCCGGCGAGCAACAACAAATCGGCGAGAGACCCCCTGGCGCCGTGCGCCGGCGAACCGTCCAGGATGGTCTTCCCCATGCCCAGGGGTTCGAGCACGCCCCCGCTCAAGTACTCGGCGAACGGCATGCCCGCAGAGGACCCCAGATGAGCGGCGGCCAGTTCGATACCCGTGTTGGAGTAGATGCGGCGCCGGCCGGGTGCGGCCAGCGGCTGGTCCCCCTCGAAGGGCAACCCGGAGGCATGGGCCAGGAGGTGGGCGAAGGTCGAGCCGGGCGGGCCCGCCTGGTCTTCGTAGCCCACTGTGCCTTCTTCGACGGCGACCAGGCTGGCCAGAGAGACGAGGAGCTTGGTCACCGATGCCCAGTCGAACGCCTCCTCAACTGGACCGCTGACCGCCACCACCTCGGGGCGCCCGTCGTCCGGGCGGCGGGCCACCAGACCGGCGGTGGCCGGCCCGGGCCAGGCCGCCAGGTGAGAGGAAAGGACGGCGTCGAGCGAGTCAGGCGCTCTGGTCATCCGGGCCGGCGTCCGGTTGGGCGTTCCCGGCGTTCGTGCTCTCGGCCCTGGTGTTGCCGGCATTGACGTAGCGTTCGACGAGGCGGGCGGTCTCGGCGATGTTCTGGCGGATGCTGCCCCCAAGGGCCCGCTCTGCCAGCGGCCCGAGGATCGGCATGCGGATGCGGAGGTCGCCCTCGAAGTGCTGACAGCACCGGTCATCGCCCTCGCCGCGGAGCTCGTACCAGGCGCTGAAGCTCAGAAGGCTCTGGTAGTTGTCGGGCACCATCCGCACCTCGCTGCGGCGGGCCGCCAGGTCGACATCGGTCA
>JASHVH010000173.1 GCA_030039575.1 Acidimicrobiales bacterium
CGGCGGCGCGGGTGATCCTCAAGGAGACCGAGAGCCGGGTCCTTATGCTCACGACGTTCGACTCAGACGAATACGTTTACTCGGCCCTCCGGGCCGGCGCTAGCGGTTTCCTGCTCAAGGATGTGCCCGGCGACCAGTTAGCCGCAGCGGTTCGGAGCGTAGACGCCGGCAACGCCCTGATCGACCCGTCTATCACTCGGCGGCTAATTCAGCAGTTCGTCGCGGCGAGCCGCCCTCGCCGGGACGAGCCCGCACAGATCACGGCCCTCACCCCTCGCGAACGGGAGGTTCTCCGCTTGGTCGCGCAGGGATTGTCAAACGCCGAAATCGCCGCCGAACTCGTCGTGGAAGAGAGCACGGTGAAGACCCACGTCGCGCGTGTCCTTATGAAACTCAACCTCCGCGACCGGGTGCAGGCCGTCGTATTCGCTTACGAGTGTGGATTTGTAGTCGCTGACGCACCTTAGGTCGATGGTTCGGTGCTGGCCCGTGAACCGCGACCGAGGCACGACCGGTTACCCAAGGGGTGGTTAGCCGCCCTCGCTTAAGCTTTGGTCGTCAGGCCCGACTTGACGATGGCCAGTTGTGCCGACGGCCCTGCAGCTTGGAGAAGCGCATACACCACCAGGTTCTTCAGGATCGACCTTCCGCCTGTCTGAGTCGCAATCGACGCCAGAAACAGGTCAGCGGTTTCGGCGCCGAGCGCGCCGCGTCGCCGATGCCAGCCGGCAGCCTGGCCTAGCCTGGTGCGGACGGAAGGTCTTCCCACCAGGCTAGGTTCGCCCCCCTGTCTTCGCGCAGAATATGGGCCTCAACCTTCGTTGATAGCGTCGGGCGGGTTTACGAAGTTTGTCAGCTGTCCGGGCAGGCTACCTGGTGGCTTCACTAAGCACCGTTCCGGCGAGATGGAACGTGCCCACAAGCAGTCTGTCTCACGCCTGGGTCAAAGAAAATTCCAACCAAGGTTGGATGCTCGCGCCGGTGTACACCCGCATACTTGAGCTGCTCAAGCAATGCAGCGTGGACGAACGGCATCGGTCATTCAGAACCCCCAAGAAAGGAAATCCAATCATGAAGCGCACTATGGTGCTCGTGTTGGCCATCGCCGCCGCCGGAATCGCGGCGACCGCCGGCTCCGCCACGGCGGACCCGCGGAGCGGGGTGCTTCACGTGACGAAGGACTGCTCGCAGTACACCTTCCAAGCAGGCTCCTTCTGCACGATCACGTCGTCGAACATCAACGCGATTACGCCCGGCTCGAAGGTCGTCTATGCCTCGGCCGCCAATTTCGCCCTCGGCGTGCTTGATAGCGATCTTGTCATCGACGGGCCAGGCAACAACACCGCGTTCGGGCATGTCGTGCTCGATCTGTCGACCTTGACCGGCATTGTCACGCTCTCGGGCGGCACCGGGGTGTTCACCCACTTCCGAGCCGGACCGCTCGCGGTCGCGTGCCCGGCCTACCCGGTCTGCTCCTGGGTTGGGCCGTACAGTTTCGGGCCGATCGGCTGAAAAGGAGGAGATGGGACGATTTAGCTCCGGCACGCACGGAACGAATGCGTTTAGAGTTCGGTCCGTAACCGGCCAGGCGACCGTTGTTTCCAAACGACAGGTGCATCGTTTCACCTGCTGGCCGAATGTCGGTTGTCGGAGACGGCGGAAGAGCCCGTCAGGTTGTGACTGGTCGTCAGCGAAAGGGGCGCGGCGCCAGTTAGGTGTCCTTGCCGTGGCGGGTTAGAACAGCCAATTGGCTTCGGTTAGCCAGGTGCAGTTTGTCGAAAACACGGTTCAGGTGGCTCTTCACAGTAGGGACAGAGATGAACAATTGCTTTGCTATCTCGGCGTTGGTTAGACCTTGAGCGACAAGTGACACGACGCGCTGCTCGGATGGGGTGAGGCTGTCCCATCCGGAAGCCGCCCGGCTACGACGACTTCGGCCCCTGCGGGCATAGGCGACCGCTTCCTGGAGCGTGATAGCCCGCCCCTCTGACATTGTCCGCTCGAACATGTCAAGACCCAGCGCCGCACGCGCGCCATCTAGCACGGCCCTCCGCTCGTCACGACACGGGACAGTAACGGCGTAGCCAGTGACCTCGCGCTGGCGCTCGGCCGCCCCGAACAACCGGGCCGCCTCCGCATGCCGGTGGAGGTCAACGCCAATGACAGCCACCAGCTCTAGCAGGTCGATGACCCACAGCACATGGCCACCGTCGGACGCGGCCGCCAGCCCCTGACAGGCCAGTGCGTGGGCGCGGCCAGGCTGGTCCATGGCTCGCGCAAGTCGGGCTTCAGCCCGGAAGATCGGTGCCCCAGCAGGTTCAGACCCTCTCGATAGTTTCCAACCAGAAGCGTCGAGATGCCGCCGGGCATTGACTAAATCCCCGCGCCTTATGGTTACCTCGGCTAGCACGGCCCGGTTCTCCACACACTCGGCGTAAAGCCCAAACGACTCCAGCTTCGCCGTGGCCGCCTCCAGGACCTCATAGCCCTCGTCCTGGTAGCCCGCTGCCACCCAGAGCCGGCCTTTGCACGCTTCGTAGATCAGCACGAAATAGGTGTCACCAGACGCCGACGCCAGGGAGATGGCGCGAGTGATCGCCTCGGCCGCTTGGTTGGCTTGACCCAGGCGCCCGAGGACCTCCGCGCGCATCGAGTCTCCGTTAGCCATGAACAGCGGTTCGAGCTCACCGCTCAGGCGCGATAGCTCGTCGGCCTCAGTCATTGCCTGCGCCAGGCGGCCTGTGCACATGGCGGCGTAAGCACAAACTCCTCTGGCAGTTGCTTCTCCGGAAGGCCAGTCGAGGTCCTGGGAGACTTCCAACTCTTCCTTGCCAACGGCCAGAGCCTCGGCGGGGCGGCCAAGCCAGATCAAGGCCCAGCCCTTCGTCGACAGCCCCCAGGCCTCGAGGACTGGTTGCCCGCTGGACCGAGCCATCGCAATAGCCTTAGTGGCCGCTTCAAGTGCCTCGTCCGGCTTAGCTTCCTGCTGAACGGCTGCGACGTGGAGCAGACCACGAGCGTGTAGTGACTCGTCCCCAAGCGACTCCCCGAGCGAGACCAGCTCGGACGCCAGGCGCAACGACATGGCCGGGTCCTTCCAGCGCGAGGAACCAGCGGCCAAGTCTAAAATGTCTGCCCGGCACGACGGTTGGACCTCGGCAGCCAGGAACGGCCAGCAATCAGCCAGGGCCTCCGAGTCGAGGCCTAGAGCCTGCAGAAACTTGCCCATCGAGCAAAGCAACTTGGCACCGGTCTCGAACTGCTGAGAGCCAATGCTCCAGCGGAGAGCGGTGCGCAGGTTGTCCAACTCGGGCCCCAGGTCCCTCCGAGCCAAGGCGAACGCGCTGGCCCGTGCCGTTGGCGCCTTGACCTTGGCCAGGGCGGCAAAGTAGTCGAGATGGCGGTCGCGCACACCACCAGTTGAGCCTTCCGCTTCCAGAGCGGCCCCGCAGTAGGCATGCATAGTCTCGTGCAGCCGGTAGCGGTCCTCCTCGGGCAACGCCTGAACGAGCGATTTGTCGACAAGGGATGTCAATAGGCCGAGGACCTCTACGCGCTCGACCCCTTGCCCGTCGCACACGGCCTCGGCGGCGGCGAGAGTGAAGCCAGAGGCGAAAACCGACAGGCGGTACAAGAGGCGTCGCTCGGCCTGGTCCAGCAACCCGCAGCTCCACTCGATCGAAGAAAGGAGCGTCTTGTGGCGTGGTGGCGCTGTGCGCCCGCCTCCTGTGAGCAAGCGGAAGCGGTCAGACAGCCCATCGGCAATCGCCCGTACGCTCATGAAACGCACCTGAGCGGCCGCCATTTCTATGGCCAATGGGATGCCGTCGAGTCGCTCGCAAATAGTCGCCACGACGAGGGCGTTGTCGCCATCCGCTGCGAAGTCGGCCCGGGCCATCCGGGCTCGGTCGACGAACAGCCTCCCGGCTTCCGACCGGTGCAACCAGTCTCCGTCGCTGTGAGGCGCCGGTCGGGGTAGCTCCAGCCCGCCTACGTCCACGACAGCTTCGCCCGTGACCCCGAGGCGTTCGCGTGAGGTGGCCAGGAGCCGCACGCCCGGGCACTCCCGAGCTATAACGTCCGCCAACTCCGCGCACGCTTCCAGAAGGTGCTCGCAATTGTCGAGCAGGACGAGCAGTTCCTGGTCGGACAACCAGCCTGTCAGCGTTTCGAGCGGGTGCTGGCCCGGGGCTTCGCGCAGCCCCAGCGCTCGAAGAGCGGCGCCAGGTACCAGGCCGAGTTCGGAGAGGCCTGACAAGTCCACGAAGAACACGTTGTGGGCCTGGACGACAATTGTGTGGCGACAGACCTCGATAGCGAGACGGGTCTTCCCACACCCACCCGGGCCCACCAGGCTGACTAGCCGGTGCTCAGCCAGCCGGCAGCTGACTACGTCAAGCGCCGGGCCGCGCCCGATAAAACTTGTCGGTTGCCCGGGCAGGTTCGCCACCGGTTCGGACCGCAGGCCGCGCCGTGACTTCACGGGGCACAGTATGTGCGGGCAGGCGCGGTTGCGCAAGGGGGGGACGATTGCGGTTCGCCTAGCCCCGGCCCCGCGGGCGTAGCGGGGGACGGGGCGACGCCGGCACCGCTCACGGGACCGGACGCTCCAGGTCTTCCTGTATTGGTCTGAGGGGCTCGCCTAATAGCGCCCCTTGCCAATTAGCAGGCGTCTCTCAGGTCCCTCGGCGGGCGTCCTGCCGTCCCGGGGGCACTCCAGCTGCCCGAGGCGCCCAGGATCCACGCGGGTCATTTCAGGGCTCCAATGAGCTAGCCGGCCACGGGAGCGGGTTGGGCGCCAACGGGGCCCCACTCCCAGGGCGGGTCGGGTATTTCAGCACGCAGGACGGGGGCGATCTCCGACTGGAACAGCTCGAGGCTGTCGCGGTGCTGGCGTTCGGTGAGCCCGCTGGCATCGGCGTGCAGGTGCATGACAGTGTGGCCCAGGCGTTCGTGGTAGCGGTGGACCTTCTCGATGACCTGTTGAGGGCTCCCGATCAGCGCCGAACTGCGCTCGATGAAGTCCTCCAGCGTGGTGAACACCGGCTCGAGCCCGATCCGCTTGAAAAAGGACAGGTGCCCTTCGAAGACGGGCCGGTAAGTGTTTATGGCATCTTGAGAGTTTGGCGTTGCGTAGTACCCGGCCGTGCCCGCTCCGACCACGGCGTCTGCGGGGTCACGACCGTAGTGTCGCCAGCGCTCGCGGTAATAGAGGACCAGCTCGGCGTAAGGCTCGACCGGGTTGGTCACGTTGGCGGAGAACAGAGGGTCCCCGTACCGTGCCGCCAGGTCGACCGACTCCCGGCTGGTGGCCGAGCCGTGCCAAACCCGGATCGGCCTCTGCAGGGGCTCGGGCCACACTTCGGCGTTATTGAGCGGCGGGCGGAACCGGGGCGTGGCGGTGATCTTGCCCTCCCGCCATATTTGGCGAAAAAGCTCGTAGCTTTCGGCATTGCGGTCCCACTGGTCTTCGGGGGTGACGCTGAACAGCTCTCGCTGGGCCGCTCCATTGCCCTTGCCGATTATCAGCTCGAGGCGACCGCCAGCCAAATGGTCCAGTGTGGCGTAATCCTCGTACGCCCGCACCGGGTCGAGCAAGCTCAAAGTGGTCACCGCGGTGAAGAGGCGGATGCGGGACGTGATGGCGGCAATGTGGGAGAGAACCACTGGCGGAGAAGACGAAATAAACGGCCGCTCGTGGCGCTCTCCCACCCCAAACCCGTCAAAGCCGAGCTCCTCGGCCAGGCGGGCGTTGTCCAGGACTTCCTGGAAACGCTCGGCCGTCGACTTTCGCTCGCCCGTCACCGGGTCGGGAGCGTGCACGATCAGCGTGATCGTCAGGAACCTCATGGGACTGCGGCTGTCGTGCGCAGCTGCCCGCCTCCGGTGGCAGCCTGACGGGTCTGTTCGGAC
>JASHVH010000174.1 GCA_030039575.1 Acidimicrobiales bacterium
TGGAGCTTGGACAGGATGACGTTGATGGTGCCGAAGCCCGGCTGGAGCTCGACCTCCATGAGGAAGCTCAGGGTGCTGATCCCCACGATGAAGGGGAGGAAGAAGCACGTCCGGAAAAAAGCTGACCCAAACCGGTTGGAACGGGTGAAAACGGCTAACAGGTAGCCGACGACGAGGATCGGCAGGGTGACGATCGCCGTGTACTCGAGCGTGAAATAAATCGAATGGACAAATGTCGAGTTGTGCAGCAACGCGTCGTAGTTGGCCCCACCCACATAGTGGTAAGGCCCGACCAGGGGGTAGTTCGTGAACGACACGAAGGCTCCGTACCCGAGCGGGTAAAGGATGAAGATGGCGACGAACGCCAGCGCCGGCGCGACGAGAAGGTACCCGACGCGAGCCTCGCGCCGGGAGCGCGTTCGCCACCGCGGCCGGCGTTGCGTCGGTAGGATGGGTGGCGAACTACCCGGAGAGGCGGGAGCCTGCGCCGTCGAGGCGACCATGCCCAAACCACTCACCTCCAATCCGAGTCGGGCGTCTCGCTGGGGGCTGTGACGTCACCAATTAAACCATTAGGAGGACGCAACGCCGCGGGGCCCGGGGACCGGGCACCCGCGGCATCGCTACTGCGAACAGTGGACCTAGCTGTCGGCTGCGTCGAGCGTGGACTGGATGCCGCTCTGCCCGATCTGGAGAGCCTGGTTGACATTGTCGCTGTAGACCGCCTCGTCGAACATCTTCAGCCACGGTGCTCCCGGGTTGTTGAAGACGGCGTTGTAGGCCAGCGTGTACTCGACGGAGCCGTACTTGAGGGTGTTCAGTGCGACGGCGTCATAAGGGTACTTGGCCGTGAAGGCGGGCGTAACGATATCGCTGCGCACCGGTGATTCCCCGTCGGCGGCGTACTGGTCCTGCTGCGCCTTGGCCAGGAACCATTGCACGACCTCCCAGGCACCCGAGGGGTTCTTCGCTCCCTCGGGGATGACGAAGTCATCGCCGCCGTCGAAGGTGCTCCCGTGGCCGCCGTTCTCACTGGGCAGTGGCACGTCGGCGAAGTCGGCGGTGGACAGGCCCTCCTTCTCGAACGTGTTGAAGAACCCGTAGTCGCCCGGCAGGAGCCCGACGTTGCCCTTGCCGAAGTCCTGGCCCCATGTCGTACCATCCTGGGTCTGGTCAGCCGGGGGGGCCTCCTTGTTCTTCCAGATCTGGGCGTAGACGGAGAGGAGCGCCTTGAGGGGCTGGTTCCCAACGATGTTCGCTTTCTGGGTCCCGAGCGGACCGGTAATAAGGTGCTGGCCACTGGCCCAGATGTCGGGGAGCATGACGAAGCCCAGGCAACCCTGGCAGTCACCGGCGAAAGAGAGGCCGTAAACCGGGTGCGACGGCGTGCTCAGCTTGGAGACCGCGGCGGCATCCGACGCGATCTGGGCAAAAGTCGTCGGCGGGCTGGCGATGTGCGCCTCTTTGAACAGGAGCTTGTTGTACCAGAGCACCGACAGGTCGGAAAGATACGGGACGCCGTAGTACTGGTTCCCGATGGAGGCCAGAGCGAGGTGGCCCGGGCTCAGTTCGTTCTTGTACGGCAGTGCATTGACGTACTGCGTGAGGTTCATCAGCGCACCCTCGTGCGAGAACTCGGGGACGTCGATGTCGTTGAGCCCGACCAGGTCGGGCGGGTCGCCGGCACGGATGGCCGTGGCCAGCTGGCTGGTGTCATCGTTAGGCGACGTGACGTGCATGACGATCTTCAGGTTTGGATGCGTGGCGTTGAACTCCGGGATCAACTTGAGCGCTGCGGATTCCGTGGCGCTTCTGATCCAGAACGACACGGTGCCGGTTGCATTGACACCGAAAGTCGACGCGTGAACCTTGGTTGCGGCCGACGCGGCCGGGATACCGGTCATCGACAGGGCCATTGCTGTCCCCAGGACAGGGACGACGAATTTGAGACTACTTCGCTTCATGACGGGACCACCCTCCCTTGCGTGTTTGGACCACTACAAGGCCTTCAGGATCCTATGAAAAACCTTTTCGTGGATTTTTTGGTGATCGTAGTGGTCTCACCTAGGGGTGTCCAGTCGGGCCCAGCCTATGTGGTGACGCAGAGACTTCGGGCGCGGGACGGTCAACGGTGCTCCGGGGCCCACACACGCATGTCGGTCCCGCCGCGGTTGGCCCAGGCAAAATAAGGCACCGCCAGCAGGTCAGTGCCCGTTGCGCCGCCCCCGTCACGGTGCGCGTCCCCAGCGGCGCCCGTCGGCGCCTGGTCGGTGGCCCCGTCGTAGTAGGGCCAATTCGCGGGCGTAGGGCCGGTGCGCGCCATTCCCCGGAGGACCAGGCCGACCATCGAGTGGCCACTGATGTCGAGGCCCGGTAGCTCGACCGGCGCCCTGCTGCTACTGATGACCGAGACCCCCTCCAGTGTCCCGCGGTCCGGGACGTCGCGGCCCTCGAGGCAGTACACGAGCGGCCCCCGCTCGTAGGCAACGCAGCCGCGTACGCTATCGACGTTGTCGCTGGCTCGCACTGCTCGAGGGCGCATCGGGAGGTCAACCACGAGCTCATCGCCGACGGACCACTCGCGCCGGCAACGAAGGTATGCGCCCGGCTCGGCCTGGCTGCTGACGCGGCGGCCGTTGAGGGTCGCCGTCGTCCCGTCCGCCCAGGACGGCACGCGTACCGCGACCTCGCAGATCCCGCTTGGCACCGCGACGGCTCGCAACGAAACGGTGCCCCCGAAGGGGTAGTCCGTCTCCACGGCCAGTTCGAGCGGTCCTCGCGCCCCCAGGTCGGCACGAAATTTCCCCGAGGCGTACTGGTGGACCTGGATCCCCTCGTCGGTCGTGGTGGCCAGGTAATGCTCGAGGCTGGCCATCAGGCGCATGCCGTTGGGAGGGCAGCAGGCGCAGTAGTTCCACCGGGAGCGCAGCATGGGCTCACGCGCCTGCAGCGGGTTCACGTAAAAAAAGCTCGTGCCGTCGAGCCCGATACCGGCCAGGAAGCCGTTGTAAAGCGTCCGTTCCATCAACTCGGCGAAGCGCGCCTCTCCGGTGAGCAGCAGCAAGCGCCAGTTCCACATGATCGACGCAATCGCGGCGCAACGTTCGCAATAGGCACGATCGGGTGGGAGTTCGAAGCGGTCGCCGAAGGCCTCGTCCTGGTGCCTCGAGCCCACCCCGCCGGTTAAGTACGTCTTGCTGGCGGTCATGTCCTCCCATTGGGACAGGACTGAAGACCAGAGCTCTTTCTTCCCCGTTTCTGTATATATGTCCGTTGCCCCGGTCAGCAGGTACAGGCATCGAACGGCGTGGCCCCGGACCGAACGGGCTTGCTCGAACGGGAGGTCGTCCTGGAAGTAAGAAGGGCCGAAGCCGCGCCAGAAGAGCGTCTTGCCCCCCCGACGGGCAAGCATGTCTTGCGCCAGCTCCAAAAAGCGCCTATCGCCGCCGGTGCGGTATAGCTCGACAAGTGCCGTCTCGACTTCGGGGTGACCCTCGACCAGCGTCGCCTGTTCGGCCCGGAGGACGTCGACCAGCATCGAGGCGAAGCGCTCGGCCACCGGCTGAAGGCTGGCCGTGCCGGTCGCGGTCCGGGCGTCGGCGACGGCGGCCTGGAACAAATGCCCTGCGCAATAAAGTTCGTGCCCCATCGCCGGGTCACCGAAGCGATGGCCCTTCTCCACCACCTGCACGTACGAATTGAGATAACCGTCTGGTTGCTGAGCGGACCGAAGCAGTTCGACGCTCGATGCGAAGAACTGTTCCTGGTCGTGATCTGCGCCATGGGCACGCTCCCAGGCGATGGCTTCCAGGACTTTGTAGAGGTCAGAATCCCGGAAAACGGGGAGCTTGTAGTCTGCGTCCGAGGCTCCGGCTGCGATCCGAAGGTTTTCGATGGTGCCGCTCTCATCTAGCATGCGGATGCCATGCGGGATGGTGACGTCGCGGTTTTGCCGCTGGCGGTCACCCCAGAAACCACCCGTCAAGTGAACGGTGCCCCGAGTTATGGGGCGCAGGGCGAGCAAGTCCGTCGAGACGGGCATAACGGGCCCGGCGCCAAGCGAAGCTTCGCCTCCGGGGTGGGCCAATGGCCGGGGTTCTTGTAGAAAACCTTTACTAGTGATTTTCGCATGATATCGGCTGCTCCCGCTCAGGCGCCAGCAGGGGTTACCTGGCCCCGCTTTGGTAGCCTGCGCCCGTGGGGCACTCCAACGTCGTTGCTCGCATTTCGGCCTTGCGGCTGGTACCCGTGGTCGTGGTCCAGGACGCCAATGACGCCTCGCCTCTGGCCGAGGCGCTCAAGGCCGCCGGCCTGGGGTGTGCTGAGGTCACTTTCCGTAGCGCCGCTGCCGCCGATGCCATAAAGGCCATCGCGGCCGACCCCGGCATGGTGGTCGGGGCCGGCACTGTCCTTCGCCCCGGACAACTCGAAGAGGCGCTGGCGGCCGGGGCGCAATTCGTCGTGACCCCCGGGTTCAGCAAGGAGGTGGTGCAGATGGCCCGGGAGGCGTCCGTGCCGGTCTTCCCCGGAGTGGCGACTCCTACCGAGATCCAGATGGCTCTGGAAGAGGGCGTGGAGGTCCTCAAGTTCTTCCCCGCCGAGGCGATGGGAGGGGTGGCGACATTGAAGGCTTTGGCCGGACCGTTCCCGAACGTGCGGTTCATCCCGACAGG
>JASHVH010000175.1 GCA_030039575.1 Acidimicrobiales bacterium
ACCCCACCTATGTCACCTGCGGGACCGCCGTCGCCCCAGGCACGTACCCGATCGTGTTCAACAACGACGCCTCAGACGGGAGCTTCGGCGTCGCCGAGCCGATCGTCCTTGACGAGATCAGCCCGGACAACGGCCGGCTGGTCAACGCGGTGACGGTCCCGGACAACCCGGCCGATGGCAACTACCTGACCACCAGCTTCTCGTCCAAGTCGGAGCTCTCTGTCAACCAGTCGACGGACGGCCAGTACGACACATTCGTCGGCTACGTGGCGCCACCAGCCGCGATCGACGTTTCCAACGCCAACACCCCGGGCGAAGTCGACCCCACGATCGCCGACCCTGCCACGCCGACCTATCGCGCCGTGGCCCAACTGAACACCAGGGGCCAGTTCCAGTTCACCGAGACCAACGCGTTCAGTGGCGACAACGGCCGGGCGGCGGTCCTGGACCCCGAGGACGGTCCGCAAGGCACCATCTTCGCTGCGGGCAACGCCGGCAACGGCGCCAACCCGGAGCCGCCTGCTGTAATCGACGGGGCCGGGTCGCAGATCCTCACCCCTTCCAACGAGCCCGAAGCCGAACAGAACCCCGGCACCCCCACCCCGTTCGGCAACTTCAACGTCGCCGAGCTCGGCGATTCGGCCGACAAGTCGGGCAAAGACAATAATTACCGGGGCCTGACCGTTTATGACGGCGTCGTCTACCTCACCAAAGGATCGGGTAGTAACGGTGTCGATACGGTCTATTTCGTCGACCCCAATGGGTCGGCTACCGCCGCCAATGGCGTAGGCCTGCCGTCGACCTCGGAAACGCTGCCGAGCGCTTCTAGCTGGGCCCCCCCCACGTACACCATCAGCGACTCGGCATTGGGCCTCACAACCAAGAACCCGGGCCTGGCCCCAACCAACACGTATATCCTCAAGGGCTTCCCGACCACCATCGCCAAGGACGCGACGGACGCGTCGGACTACCCCTTCGGCCTGTGGTTCGCTAACCCGACCACCCTGTACGTGGCTGACGAGGGTGCCGGCGACAACACCTACGACGCCACGACCAACACCTACTCCGCTGCCGCCGCCTCGACGACAGCCGGCTTACAGAAGTGGTCGTTCAACTCGTCGGCCGGCGAATGGCAGCTCGATTACGTACTGCAGAACGGCCTCGACCTCGGCACGCCTTACAGGGTTATCCCGGGGTTGTTCGGTCAGGAGTACCCAACGGGGTTGAACAATACCGATAGCGGCAGCGGGCTGCCGTGGGCGCCCGCCACCGACGGCTTGCGCAACCTGACCGGCCGGGTCAACCGGGACGGTACGGTCTCGCTCTGGGCCTCCACGTCGACGGTGAGCGGTTCTGGCGACCAGGGGGCCGACCCGAACAAGCTGGTGGAGATCACCGACAACCTGAGTGCCACGTCGGCCAGCCAGGTGACCTACGAACGCTTCACCACCGTATTGCCGGCGACGTACGGCCAGGTTGTCCGCGGGGTGGCCTTCACGCCGGGTACGCCGTTCACCAACGGCAACACCACGAGCCCGCCGCCGTCATTCCCGTAAGCCGTCTGGGCTCTCGGTCACAGGACAGTGCCGGTCCCGGGATGACAAGCTGACGCACCGAACGACAGGAGAGGCTGGCCCTCCGAAAGGGCCGGCCTCTTGGCGTTATAGGACCTGGTGACAAGGCTGGAACTCGGAGCCGCGTGGCGTCATGCCCCGAACCGGTCCATCGGGAGCGCACCGACAGCACAAGTGCACAGTGCAGCCGCGCCCGTCGACAGGCGGGCCGTGGCGCGGGAGCATTTTGGGAATACCCCCGGTGTACAACTTCTGGTATGTACGGGTCACGCTGGAAGGAAGCGATGGGGACCTTGTCTCGGCTCCCCTCCCGCCCCGCGCACGCCGGCCAGCTACCCACGTTTCGTCGGTTGGGCTTACTGGCAGTTGCACCGGTGCTGTTGGCGAGCATGATGACGGTTCGGGCCGCCGAGCCTGCCCGGGCAAAGCCGACGGCTTTTGCCAACCGCAACGGCGCCCTCGTGGTCACCAACGGCCTCGCTGGCACCATTACCGCTTACCCGACGGGCAGCAGCGGCAACGCCGCCCCGAGCCGCGAGCTGTCCCTCGGCCCGGATGTGCCTAACTCAATAGCCTTCGACCCATCGGGCAACCTATGGGTGGCCAATTTCGGGGCTCACACTGTGGCCGAGTACCGGGGGGACGATCTGGCCGGCGGTGCGAGGGGCCCGGCAGTAACGATCACCTCTGACCGTTCGTACAGCCTCAACAGCCCGGCGGGCCTGGCCATCGACGCCGCCGGCGACATCTGGGTGGCAAACGACCTGTCCAACACGGTGGTCGAGTACGCCAGAGGCAGCCTAACCAGCGGTCCCGTGGTGCCCCTAGTAACAATCTCTTCCGATCATTCGAGCAGCCTCAGCGGGCCATACGCGCTGGCCTTCGACTCGTCGGGCGACTTGTGGGTGGCTAATTACGACAACAGCACCTTGGTCAAGTACCCGAGGGACAGGCTTGTCAGCGGCAACCGGGCCCCGGCAGTGACCATATCGGCGGACTCGTCCGGCAGCCTCAACAGCCCGGCTGGCCTGGCCTTTGACGCCGCCGGCGACCTGTGGGTCGCCGCCAACCTTTCGAACAAGGTCCTCGAGTACACCCATCGCCAGCTGGTGAGCGGGCGGCCCAGGCCTGAGGTTACGATCTCGGCCAATGCTCGCGGGAGCCTCAACAGCCCCGAGGGCTTGGCGTTCGACCGGGCCGGCAATTTGTGGGTGGCGAACTACGGCAACAATTCGGTGGCTGAGTTTCCCCCATCAGAACTTTCCGCCTCAGGCCGCTGGCCGCCGGTCGTCATCGCCGGTCCCGGTACGGGGCTCTTGTCACCCGGCGCTGTCGCCATCGACCCGACACTGAGCATGCCGGCCAAAGGCGACCCCCGCCGCTCCCACGGCGATTGTGGTGGCTGCAGGCTGAGTACTTAGCCAATGCTCGCCAAGACCGACGGAAGGGGCCGGGCGTGGACGATGCTGAGGTGTTGGACCGCTCTTGTCAGTACCACATAGAGCAGCCGCAGGTCGCCGTCGGCCTCGGCGACGATTTGACTGGGTTCGACGACGACGACGGCGTCGAATTCCAGTCCTTTGGTCGACCCGGCAGGCAGCAATGTGACGTGCTCGCCCACGGAGGCCAAGCGCACGCCGTCAACGAACGCCACGCCGGCGTCTTCGAGAGCGACACCGAGGTCCTTGCACATTGAAACGGGTGCGACTACGCCGGTAAGGGGCCAGATTGACGCCACGGATGAGCCCTCCGCAGCGGCGGCGGTGACCAGTTGGGACGGGTCGACCGAGACGATCGTCGGAGCCCGCCCTACGCGACGCACCGAACTGGGCGGGCGCACATTGGGGGCAGTACGTGGCAGGAGGCGGTTGGCGAAGGCCATGATCGGCTCGGGCACCCGGTAACCGATGGTCAACTCGTCTAGTTGCGCGTCGGTTGTGGCGAGGTCGCGTACCGCTTCTGCCCAGTCGGTTTGCCCCCCGGGAGAAGTGGTTTGGGCGAGGTCTCCCAGTACGGTCATTGAACCTCGCCGGCTGCGGCGAGCGATCATGCGCATCTCCATGGGGGAGAGGTCCTGGGCCTCGTCGACGACGATGTGCCCATAGGTCTGTTTACCGCCGGATATCAGGTTCTCAGCTTCGTCGAGGAGCGCCAAATCGGCCCGGCTCCATCTCTGTTCGCCGGCTCGCTTGGCCGCCGGTCGGGCCAGGCCGGCCGCCTCTTCGGCAGTGAGCAGCCCTTCGGCCGCCCGGAGCAGGAACGGTTTGTTGGCGAAAAGCCGGCGCAGGACACCAGATGCAGTGATGGCCGGCCACGTTTTGTCTAGGAGAGCCTTGAGGACCGGGCTGGACCGGACGTCGGCCTCGAACACTGGTTGGCGAGTGATGTCCGAGGTGGACTTGGCGAAATGGACCGCCCAGGCCAGTTCCACGAGTTGCTCGCGCAGGAGCTGGCGGCCGTCGCTGTAACGGTGGCAGTGTTCCAAGACCATTGTCACGGCCGTGGCGATCTCAGCAGCGGCGAGCCTCACGGTACCGAAGCTGGTGCGAATGTCCACGTCGCCGCCGGGAATGCTCACGTGGCCGAAGACGGCCCTGTGCACGACCTCGGCCATGCGCCGGTCGCCCTTGAGGCAGGCTGTGGGAGTTGGCTCCGGGCCATCCAGGCGGTACTTGACACCGGCCAGACCTTCGATCGTCAACTGGGCGGAGGCGACCTCCCCGAGGGAGGGCAGCACCTGTGATATGTAGCGGAGGAAAATACGGTTGGGCCCAACTATCAGTAGCCGCTCTCGCTCGAAAAAAGACCGGTGCTCATAGAGAAGGTACGCGGCGCGGTGCAGGCCTACGGCGGTCTTGCCCGTGCCGGGCCCGCCCTGGACGACGATGCAGCTCTCCAGCGGGGCGCGGATGATCACGTCCTGCTCCAGCTGGATAGTGGCCACGATGTCGCGCATCGACCCGGTCCGGCCCCGGCCCACTTCGGCTAGCAGGGGGTCGGGGACGTACGCGCCGGCTTCGACGGCGCCGGGGTCAGCCAGGTTTTCATCGAAAATATCGAC
>JASHVH010000176.1 GCA_030039575.1 Acidimicrobiales bacterium
CCCAGAGTGTCGAGTACGGCCCCCGAATCGTCGCCGCACTGGAGTCCAACGTGCCCTTTACCTTCATGGGGAACGTCGCCAACACCGGCCACCTCGTCGCCAACCTGCCGGATAACTGCTGCGTCGAGGTCCCGTGCACGGTACGAGGAGGGACGATAGTCGCCGGGCGGGTGGGCCCGCTGCCGGAGGCTTGCGCCGCCCTCAACCGCATGGCCATCAACGTCCAATTGCTGACGGTCGAGGGAATATTGACTGGGCGCCGGGATCTTTTGCGCCAGGCGGCGTACGTGGACCCATTGTTGTCGGGGCGGCTCAGCCTGGACCAAATCGGTGGGCTCGTCGACGAACTGCTTGACGCGCATGACCTCGAAAGCGTCCCGGCCTGAGGTCACGTCCCTCGGGCCGAACCAAACAGAATCGGGCCGAACCAAACAGAAAGGGATGGCCTAACGGGTGGAGAGGAACTGGGACGACCTGCTGCTTCGGGAGTACCGGCCCGAGCCGACAGTACGGCTGGCCGTGCACGAGGTACCTCGACCGTCGGCACCGGTGGTGGACGTGCACAATCATTTAGGGCGGCGCATGGACGTGAACGAACTGGTGGTCAGCACCGACCAGGCCGAGTGGCTGGTAAAGGACGTAGGCGCCCTAGTGGGCGGCATGGACGAGTGGGACGTGCAAACCATCGTCAACCTGGACGGCGATTGGAGCGACGAACTGGACGCCAACCTCGACCGGTACGACCGGGCCTACCCCGGTCGCTTCGCCACGTTCTGCCGTCTCGACTGGGCGGAATGCCGGCGGCCCGGATGGCCGGACCGTTTGGCGAAGAGCCTGCAAGACTCGGTCGAACGCGGTGCGTGCGGCCTAAAGGTGTGGAAAGACGTCGGTCTTCACGTCCGCGACGAAGCCGGTGCCCTTGTTTTGTGCGATGACGAGCGGCTGGCGCCAATGTGGGAGGTGGCGGCACAGGCGCAACTGCCGGTGCTGGTCCACATCGCCGATCCGCCGGCGTTCTTCGAGCCCCTGAGTGAGAAAAATGAGCGCCTCGAACAACTTTTGGTGCATCCTGAATGGCACTTCGCTGCTCCCGGCTTCCCCCGGTTCCAGGTCCTCATCGATGCGCTCGAGCACCTCCTGGCCGAGAACCCCGGCGTCACGTTCATCGGCGCCCACGTTGGTTGCAACGCAGAGGACTTGGGCTGGGTGGGCCGGGCCCTCGACACGTACCCGAACTTCTACGTGGACATCGCGGCCAGAGTGGCCGATCTTGGCCGGCAGCCCCGAGCGACCAGACGGCTCATAATGAGCCGTCCAACCCGGGTCCTTTTCGGCACGGACTCGTTCCCGCCGGACCACGTCGCCTACGCCGGGTATTTCCGTTTCCTGGAAACAGACGACGAGTACTTCCCCTACTCGCAGTCCAACCCGCCGGGGAGCGGACGATGGGCCATCTCGGGTTTGTACCTGCCTGAGGATGTGCTCGTCGATGTCTACGGAGGTAATGCCCGCCGGATCATCCCCGGGCTCACGTCGCCACAGCCATGAGTATTTTGGTATCTCATGGGTGATGATCGAGCATGACGAAGGTCTTTGACCGAGCAGACGAGGCTGTTTTCGACATAGGCGACGGCGCCACCATCGCGGTTGGGGGGTTCGGCCTTTGCGGTGTCCCGATGGACTTGATACGCGCTGTCCTCCGCGCCGGGCCCCGGGATCTCAGGGTCGTCTCGAACAATGCCGGCGTAGACGACTGGGGCCTCGGCATCTTGCTAAAGGAACGGCGGATCACAAAGATGACCAGTTCTTATGTCGGCGAGAACCGTGAGTTCGCCAGTCAGTACCTGGCCGGTCAACTGGAACTCGAATTAGTGCCCCAGGGGACCCTGGTCGAGCGCCTCCGCGCGGGAGGGTCGGGCATCCCGGCCTTTTACACCCCGACCGGGGTGGGGACCCTGGTCGCAGAGGGCGGCTTGGTTTGCAAATACCACTCAGATGGCCGGGTGGCCCAAATCTCGGCGCCGAAGGAAACCCGCGACTTCGGAAGTGGCCGGTACCTGCTGGAGGAGGCCATCGCCACGGACTTTGCCCTGGTCAGAGCGAAAGCCGGAGATCCCTTGGGGAACCTCGTCTTTCACGGCTCGGCTCGTAACTTCAACCCACTATGCGCTATGGCCGGCCGGACCACTATCGCTGAGGTCGAGCAGCTGGTCGAGGTCGGACAGCTCGAACCTGATCAGGTGCACTTACCGGGGATCTTCGTCCAGCGGGTAGTCCTGGCCAGCGCGGCCGAAGAACAGCCGGTCGCGCCGTGCGTCGGCCGTGCCATTCTGGATGGAGACCTCGGTGCCACTTACCCGTGAGCAGCTTGCGGCTCGAGTGGGGATGGAATTTCCAGCCGGTACATATGTTAATCTCGGCATCGGGTTACCGACCCTCGTCGCCCATCACCTTCCAGACCGGGTCGACGTTATCGTGCACAGCGAAAATGGCATCCTTGGGGTAGGGCCTTACCCGGCCCCCGGTTCCGAAGACCCCGACGTGGTCAACGCCGGGAAAGAAAGGGTGACCGTCCATAAAGGGGCTTCTTTTTTCGACTCGGCCCTTTCGTTCGCAATGGTCAGGGGAGGCCATATCGATGTGGCCGTCCTTGGTGCCATGCAAGTCTCGGCCGCTGGCGACCTGGCCAGCTGGCTTATACCCGGGAAAGTGGTAAAGGGAATGGGCGGGGCCATGGACCTCGTGCACGGGGCGAAAAGAGTGATCGTCATGATGGAACACGTGGCCAGGGACGGGTCGTTCAAGATCGTGAAGGAATGCAGCTTTCCTTGTACGGGCCGGCGCGTCGTGCACCGGGTAATTACCGACATGGCGGTGATCGATGTTGGTCCCGATGGGCTCATCTTGCGGGAACTCGCGCCCCGTGTGAGCCTCGATGATGTCCGAGGCGTGACTGAGCCTGAGCTAACGGTGCTGGGCCCTCTGCTTACGATGGCAGTCGAGGGCTGGCTTCCGGCAGGTTTCGTTCGCCGCCGCTCAACCCCTGACGATCGCTAAACCGGAGCCGGGTGCATTTTCGAACGCGTCGTCGACCAGCACAGGGAACAAACCCTCGCCGGACAGCAGGGAGGCCGCGATGGCAGCCCGAAACCCGGAGTGGCAGTGGACCCAAATTTCCTCGTCGCCGGGCAACGTCGAGTAAACAGCGGCAACCTCGGGGAGCGGGACTGGACGGGCACCTCTGATGTGCCCGTCACGCCATTCGTACGGGAAGCGTACGTCGAGGACCTTCGGGAGCGGCCCCTCCCGGTTGCGCCGGGCCAGCTCGAGGAAGTCTCGGACTTCGTAATGGGCCGGTTCCTGGTCGTGCAGTGACGCCAGTGAAGCCGCCGGCACCCAGCCCAGTGGGGTCTCCCGCCCGATCCTGGACAACCAGTGGCACGCTTCGGCCGCTTCGTCCGCGGTGTCGGCCACCAGGACGAACGGGGCCGTGAACGGGACAAGCCAGCCGAGGTAAGTGGGCAGGTCGGGACCGAGCTCGATGTTGAGCGATCCCCGCCGGTGAGCCCGGCCGAACGTCCTCCGAGCACGCAGGTCCACGACCACCGCCCCCAAGCGCACGAGTTCCGGGACCTCGTCTGGGGGGACGGGTGGCGGTGGGCCGGGACGTGGTTCGGCGGCGCCGGCCCGGTTGAACGGGGCCATGTACCGGTAATAGGCAGGGATGGGCAACGCGTCGTGGAGGAGGGTCTCGACGAACGGTTCCAACGGCAGCTGCGCGGCCGGGTTGCGGGCCCGTTCACCGGCGATCGTGAGGACCTCGCTGGGTGCACTCACGCCGGTGCCGGCGGCACAAAAACTACCGAAACCGTGGGTCGGGAGGACGACCGTGCCGGGGGACAGCTCGTTGAGCAACCTCCGGACCGAGTACCACTGGGCTTCTGCCAGCTTGGCGGTCCGCTCGGCGCCCGAGAGGTCGGTCCTGCCCGTCGCGGCGGCGAGCAGCGACCCGCCTGTCATCACCGCCTTGGCCCCGAGGCCGTCCTCGACCAAGAACGCGAGGTGGTGCGGAGTGTGCCCCGGCGTGTCCAGGACTTTGAAGGCCAGCGCGCCGACGGTGAGGACGTCGCCCTCGAGCAGGGCTTCGCGTTCGGCCGCGAAATCGACCGGCTCACCTCCCGGGACGCCGTAGGTCGCCCTGGTCCGGCGGGCCAGAGCCAGACCTCCGCTCACGTAATCGTTGTGGACGTGGGTTTCGAGGACCAACGTGATGTCCACGCCAAGTTCGCTTGCCGCCTCGACGTATGGGGCCGGGTCCCGCTGAGGGTCGACGACCGCTGCCTTTTCGCCATCGTGGACCAGGTAGCTGCGGTCACCGAGGCCTGGCGCGTCATAAGGGACGATGCTGAGGCGCTTGGTTGTCGGTAGCGGTTCAGTCACTTTCGGCTCATGACCAGCATGGCACGGGCGCTCCGGGTTCACCAGGGACTGCGGTCAGCCTGTCGTGCGAGCCAATCGGCAGGCCAAGAGAACAGACGTTGGCTTTCTGCTACGTCCTGCGACCCAAACCCGCCGGCGCGGGGAACCCCAAGGCGGGCCCGACGTTCATCGTGGGAGCATGACGTTGCCGAACGGCCCTATCAAGTGCCAACCGGAGACGCCGACCCCGTTCGTCTGGCCCGGAGCAGTGTCGCCCTTGAAGTAATAGAGCAAATGCCCGTAGAACGTGACCTGGTCCGGCTTTTGCCCATCGGCCTTGGCGACCTCGGACTTCTTTATGAGCGCCCCTGTGGTGATGGCCCCCTTATCTGTCAGCGCCGGCCATGTCGAGGCACAACTCCCGGTACAGCCGCTCTTCGTCCCGTGGTCCCCATCGAAAACGTAAAGCGAATGCCCGTCGGGACCGATGGCGAAGATGCCCTGTTTTCCTTTGGCCAAGCTGATCGTTTTCCCGGTCGCCTTTGCCGCCCCGATGTCCAGGAACGCACTCCGGCTCGGCGCCGCCCCCGGGCCGGAGGCTGACGCGGTCCCGTACCACGACAAGGTCACGAGGGCCAGTAGCACTGCGACCAAACTTCCCAGAGCCCGAGGCAACCTGTAGTTCTTGTAGGTTCTCATCACCGCTCCTTTGCTGAGTGCAGGCCAGCATGACGTCCGCCAACAATGGTTGGGCACGTGCCGGCTCCACCTACCCTCACTTAGGTACGGGGGAAGCGCCCGATCGGATTGCTGCCGGCGGCCACCGGCGGTCCCTTCCCCCGGGCGAGGGTAGCCCCCGCGGGCGAGCCAATGGTCGGTCGGGCGGCCATACCGGCCGGGCCACCGAGCGGGTACGTAGGCTCGTGCTGTGCACTTTGAGCCTCGGAAGGGGTCGTAATGAAGGTTCCGCTCACGGTTGGCGACTTTTTGGACCGCGCCGCCCTTGCTTACAGAGACAGGACAGCCGTTGTCGACGAGCCCGGCGCCACGGCCGGCCTCGGCGCAATCACCTACCAGGAACTGGAGGCGCGGGCGCGCGGCATGGCCCTGGCCCTCGACCACATGGGGGTGGAGGAAAAGGAACGGGTGGCCATCGTCAGCCCCAATGCCGCTCGTTTCTTGATCTCTTTCTATGGCGTGAGCGCCTATGGGAGGGCCCTTGTCCCCATCAATTTCCGGCTCGTGGCCGACGAGGTCCAGTACATCGTCGACCACTCGGGGGCGTCGGTGCTCCTGGTCGACCCCGAACTCGACGAGGCGCTCGCGAGCGTCACGGCCAAGGAACGCATAGTCCTGGACGGACGAGCGGACGCAGAACTGTTCGCTGAGGCGCCACAGGGGCGTTACCCGCGGGAATGGGCGGGCGACGAGGACAGTACGGCCAGCATCAATTACACCAGCGGCACGACCGCCCGCCCGAAGGGCGTCCAGCTGACACACCGGAACTGCTGGCTCAACGCCGCGATTTTTGGATGGCACACGACGGTTACGGACAGAGACGTCTACCTGCACGCCCTCCCGATGTTCCATTGCAACGGGTGGGGTATGCCGTACGCGGTTACGGCAATGGGTTGCAAGCAAATCGTCCTACGGAGGGTCGACGGCGAGGACATCCTGCGCCGGGTCGACGAGCACGGGGTGACCCTAATGTGCGGGGCACCGGCCGTGGTCGCAGCTGTACTCGAGGCGGCCGAAGCCCGCCGGCAACGGGGCGAAGCCGTGCCCGGGCAGGGGACGGCCCGGGTCGTCGTAGCGGGCGCACCCCCACCGACCAGGACCATCCAGCGCATAGCCGAGCTCGAATGGGAGTTCATCCAGATCTATGGCCTAACTGAAACGGCGCCCCTGCTCACGGTCAATAGGGCACCCCACGAATGGGACGAACTCGACGTTGGAGAACGCTCCCGGCGCCTCTGCCGGGCCGGCGTGCCTGCGGTCGGGGTTCGCGTCCGTCGGGCCGAAGGAGGCGAGATCCTGGCCCGCTCGAACCACGTGTTCGGGGGCTATTGGGCCCAGCCGGAACAGACGGCCGAGGCCGTCGTGGACGGGTGGTTCAAAACCGGCGATGGTGGCGACATCGACGAGTACGGCTATGTCACCATCACCGACCGCAAAAAGGACGTGATCATCACTGGAGGCGAGAACGTCTCGTCCATCGAGGTCGAGGATTGCCTATACCAGCACCCGGCGGTGGCCGAAGTCGCCGTTATCGGCGTCCCGGACCCCGACTGGGGCGAGAGCGTGAAGGCGCTGGTGGTGCTGAGCGAGGGGGCTTCGGCCACCGAACAAGAGATCGTCGAGTTCGCCAGAGCGCGCATGGCCCATTTCAAATGCCCGCGCTCGGTTGAGTTCCGCCCGTCGCTGGCCCGGACGGCGACCGGGAAGTTGCAGAAGTTCAAGTTGCGGGAACCCTATTGGGAGGGCCAGGAGCGCCGGGTATCGGGCGGCTGACCTCGGCCCCGCAGAGGCGCTCCGTGCGACCCGCTCCGGGCGAGCGGCTCTGTGGGGCCCGCCCGCCGGCGCCACCCGGTTGACCTCAAGTGTGCTCGAGGTCGTACCCTCGGCCAAGTGAGCACTCCCGGCCTTGATGGCCTGGCGACGGGCCCTACCGAGGCCAAGGCGGGCGTCTGGGTGCCCGAGCGCCGGCCTTTGACGGTGGGCCTGGTCCTCGCCGTCACGCTCGTGGCGTTCGAAGCGCTGGCGATCGCCACCATCTTGCCGGTGGTCAGCCGCCACCTGGGCGACCTTCGGC
Source organism: Acidimicrobiales bacterium (assembly GCA_030039575.1). Lineage (GTDB taxonomy): Bacteria > Actinomycetota > Acidimicrobiia > Acidimicrobiales > Palsa-688 > Fen-671. The sequence continues at coordinate 7,232 of JASHVH010000176.1, forward strand.
TCTATGGGTGGGTGTTCAGCGCGTTCATGCTCACGTCGCTGATCGGCATCGTGATGGCGGGCACGCTGGCCGACCGCGGCCCGCTCGGACCGCCGATGTTGGGCGGGCTGGCTCTGTTCGCCGCCGGCTTGATCGTGGGTGGGACGGCACCTGACATGCCCATATTGGTAGCCGGTCGAGCCGTACAGGGCTTAGGTGCGGGTTTCGTACCAGCAGTGGCGTACGTAGCCATCTCCCGGGGCTACCCGGAACGATGCCAGCCGCGGATGTTTGCCATCTTGTCGACCGCGTGGGTCGTCCCCGGCCTCATCGGGCCGGCGATCGCCGCCCTGGTGGCGACTACCGTCGGTTGGAGGTGGGTGTTCCTCGGGCTGGTGCCACTGGTCACCGTCACCGGGGCCCTGGCCGTACTGGCCATGAGGCACGTGCCCGCCCCGACCCGGCCCCGCCACGCGGCCGTGCCGTACTTGCCGGTGTTCGGAGTGGTCGCCGGGGCGGCGGTGGCATTGGCTGCCATAAGTTCGGGCGAGCTGGCTGCCGGTGTCGCCGGCGCTCTCGCCGGCGGGGGTCTCCTGGTGGTTTGTTTGCGCCGCCTGACGCCCCCCGGGACCCTTACGGCCCGGCGTGGGCTACCGGCCACGGTCCTCAACCGCGGGCTGCTCACCTGTTGTTTCTTTGCCGGTGACGTTTACGTGCCTTACGCCATCACCACTGTCCGGCACTCGTCTACGGCACTGGCCGCGCTGGCGCTCACGGCCGGGACGCTGACCTGGACGGTGGGCTCGTGGGTGCAAGCCCACCGGATCGCCCGCGTCGGGCCCCGCCGCCTCGTTCGCGGGGGCGAATTGTTCGTCCTGGGTGGTCTCGGGCTCATGAGCATCGCCCTCGTGCCCTCGGTGCCACCGGAACTCGGGGTGCTGGCGTGGGCGGTGGCCGGGGGAGGGATGGGGCTGGCCTACGCCCCGCTGTCGGTGACCACGCTCGACCTGGCCGCACCCGGCGCCGAGGGCAAGGCCACCGCCAGCCTGCAGCTCTTCGACGTGCTCGGTCAGGCTCTCGGCACCGGGGTGGCAGGGGCGGTGGTAGCCGCCACGGCAGTCAGCCTCGGGCACCGCCAAGGGGTGGCGCTGGCGTTCGGGTTCGGGATCGTGGTCGGCGCCGGCGCACTGGCCGTCGGGGCCCGTCTACCGGCCCGGCTTACCGCTTCGAGGAGCGACCCGTTGCCGGCCGAGGGCCCCGGTGGTGGCCGGCGATCGTCAGTCGTCGAGGACCGTCAGGTCGAGCTGGCCAAGGCGAGCCGGGTCGGCCAGGATGTCGATGGCGACGATCTTCCCGCCCCTGACCGTGAAGGCGCCGACGGCAAAGGGGCGTCCGTTGCGCGTCGTTATCGCGCCGGGGACGCCATTGACGAGGGCGGGTCGCGCCTCTAGCGCGAGCCCGGCGTAGAAATGCGCCCGGCGAGCTACGGCCTCGGCCCCTCGGACCTCGCTCAATTCCCCGAGCGGCACGGCCCCCATATCGGCCCGCAGGACCACATCGGGGTCCAGGACGGCGAGAAGGGCCTCGAAGTCACCGTTGCGAGACGCAGCCATGAACGCGTCGACCACCTGGCGCTGCTGGTCGAGGTCGGCGTCAGGGACAGCTCTTTCGCCCTGGACCCGCTTGCGGGCCCGGCTGGCGAGCTGGCGGGCTGCTTCGGGCGAACGTTCCACGATCGGCGCAATTTCGTCGAACGGCAGGGCGAACATGTCGTGCAGCACAAAGGCGAGCCGCTCGGCCGGCGGGAGTGTCTCCAGGACCACCAGGAGGGCGAGGCCGACCGAATCAGCCAGTAGGGCCTCGTGCTCTGGGTCCGTCCCGTCTACACGGTCGATGATCGGTTCCGGCATCTGCGGTCCCAGGGGTTCCTGTCGCCTTGTCCGGCGGGACCGGAGCATGTTGAGCGATATGCGTCCTACAACGGTCGTGAGCCAGGCGCCGAGGTTGGCGACGTCGCTCGTGTCGGCCTGGCTGAGCCTCAGCCACGCCTCCTGGACGGCGTCGTCAGCTTCGCTCAGT
>JASHVH010000177.1 GCA_030039575.1 Acidimicrobiales bacterium
GCACTACGCGGACCTGGACGGCCTGTACGCCGCCATCGGGGAGGGGCACGTCTCCGGCCAAGCCGTAGCTCAACGGCTGGTCCGGGAGCTGAGGGGCGGCGACCAGGACGTCCAGCTTCCCTCGACGGTCCGTCAACCGAGGCGTGCTACCAGCCGCCAGGGGATAGGGCTGCATGTTGAGGGCCTGGACGACGTAATGGTGCGCTTGGCCCGCTGCTGCACCCCGGTACCGGGCGACGAGATAATCGGGTTCGTAACCCGGGGCCGCGGCGTGAGCGTGCACCGTAGCGACTGCGCCAACGCCGCCGCACTGGCGGCGGGCGAGGTAGGCCGGCTGATCGAGGTGGAGTGGGACCGGGACAAGCCGGGTAGCTTCCTCGCCGCCCTCGAGGTCAAAGCGCTGGACCGGAGCCGCCTGGGAGCGGACGTGTGGAAGGTGCTGTCCGACCATCACCTCAATATCGTCCGCAGTGAAAGCCATTCCGGCGCCGACCGTGTGAGCAAGATGCGTTTCGAGTTCGAGCTGGCCGACCCGGCGCATCTCGAGTCGGTCCTGGCCGCCCTGAAGCGGGTCGACAGCGTCTACGACGCCTACAGAGCCTTGCCGGGTTCCGGCAACACCGGGCGGGGGTTGGCCTGACCGCCTGGGGCCGAGGGCGCTCCGCGTCCGCGCCTCGTCGCTCTTGGAGCCATGGCTGAGCAAGTGGACCTTTTCCGGGCCGCGTTAGAACGGCGGTTGGCCGAGCAGGGGCCGCTCGCCGCCCGCATGCGGCCGCGGTCCCTCGACGAAATGGTCGGCCAGCACCGCCTGCTTGGCCCCGGGCGCCCGCTCAGGGCACTGATCGAGGCGGACCGGTTGAGCTCGGCCTTGCTCTGGGGGCCTCCGGGGACGGGGAAAACCACCCTGGCCCGGCTCATTGCCGGGGCCACCGAGCGAGCCTTCGTCGGCCTTTCGGCGGTTTCGGCCGGGGTGAAGGACGTTCGCGAGACGGCCGAGGAGGCCCGCCGGCTACTTGGGGAGCAGGGGCGGGGCACCGTTCTTTTCCTTGACGAGGTCCATCGCTTCAACCGGGCTCAGCAGGACGCCCTGCTCCCGTCCGTGGAGGCGGGCGAGCTAACCCTCATCGGCGCGACGACGGAGAACCCGTTCTTCTCGATCAACGGGCCACTGCTTTCGCGCAGCACCCTCTTCCGTCTCGACCCTTTATCGGCCGACGACATCCTCGTCCTGCTGCGCCGTGCCCTCGAACGTGAGAAGGCGGCCGCTGAAGACGACGCCCTTGTCTTCCTGGCCGGCCTGGTCGACGGCGACGCCAGGGCGGCGCTCAACAGCCTGGAGGTGGCGTTGGCGCTGGCCGAAGCCGCGGGCCACCAGGTCGTGACGGCGGCCGACATCGAGGCGGCGCGCAGCACGCGGGCACTGCAGTACGGCGACGACGAGCACTACGACGTGATCAGCGCCTTTATCAAGAGCATCCGGGGGTCGGACGCCGATGCCGGTCTCTACTGGTTGGCACGGATGATCGAGGCGGGGGAGGACGCTCGCTTCATAGCTCGCCGCCTGGTCATATTGGCCAGCGAGGACGTGGGCATGGCGGACCCGCAATCCCTGTTGGTGGCCGACGCCGCCGCCCGCGCGGTCGAGTTCGTGGGGCTGCCCGAAGCACAGCTCAACCTGGCCCAGGCCGTGGTCCACCTGGCCAACGCCCCCAAGTCGAACTCGGTGACAACCGCCCTGGGCCGGGCCAAGGCGGACGTCGAATCGCAGGCGACGGGCACCGTCCCTAAGCACCTGCGCGACGCCAGCTACAAGGGCGCCGCCCGGCTCGGGCACGGCAAAGGGTACGTCTACCCTCACAACGAGCCCGGCGGGTGGGTCGAGCAGCAGTACCGCCCGGCGCACCTCGAAGGGCGGAGCTACTGGGAGCCGACGGGGAGGGGCCAGGACAAACGCCGGCAGGCGGGGCCGGGCGCGGTGCAGAGAGACGCGGGGGAGGACGCCGCCTCTGCTGGCGAGGTTCAGGGCGAAGACGCCGCTGCTTCTGCCGGAGAGGTGCAGGGCGAAGACGCGGCCAAGCGAGAGTAGGGGAACCTCAGCCGGCTGACCGGCCGCCCCCGTGGCCCTTCATGCCGTAAAGAAGGCCGAGCGGCGCCGGCGGCTCAGGCTTGTGGAGCCGGGCGAGAGCCCAACGGTGGGCCAGCGGCCGGCGGCCCGCCCGCTTGGTCAACTCGCCCGGGGGACTGAGCGGCTCCGGACCTCGCAGCGGTGCGCCGCTTGCGCCCGTCCAGCCAGGACTTACCCATAAGGGCGGACGCGACAAGCAGCAGTGCCCCGGCCGTGAACTCCACGGCCAGCGCCAGCCCGGCGTAGGGGGCGGCCAGGCTGTCCTGCCAGCCGAACAACCCGAAGTTGATCGAAATTATGAGCCCAAAGGCGGTGGAAAAGGCGAAGCCAGTCTCGGCCAAGACCAGGAGCAGCTTGCGGGCGATGATGGTGATCACGCCCAGAGCCCACCCCACGATCGCCTGGATCAAAAACAGCGGGCCGATCGTGGGGATGCCCCGGTAACCGAAGCTGTCCCAGAGGTGGAAGTGGATGACCGACGAGCCGAGCACGAACACCGACCCGACCCAGATCAGCAGATCGAGGACCAGCTTCGGGACCGGATAGGCCGGTTCCGCCCGGCCCGCAGCTGTAGAGGAGCTAGGCACCTGCCTTGGGGGTCAGGCCCAACTGCTGCTGGACGTCGTGCCCGTCGTGTTGCCGGCGGTCGCCGTTGTCTTGGCAGTGGCGGGGACCGCGGTCAGAGCGGTTTTGGAATTGGCGGCGTACCAAGTGCCCCACTGCTTGATCCCCTGGCCGTGCACCGTCCCCTTGCTGTCGGCCGCGTAGGTGTAGAGCGGCTTCTGCCTCCATGTCACCTGTATGCCTTCAGGGCCCTTCACTGTCCCTAACCCAGTTACCCCCTTGCCGGCGACCGCGGCGGTCTGGCCTTTCGGCAAAACCAGGGCCGGCCAGAACGTTAGGCAGGCGCCCGTGCACGCGAAGTGCGGAGGCTTGTCAGACATGTCTATATAGAGCGCCAGGCCCTTCTGGTCAAAAAGTACGGCGCCGTACTTGTCCGTCTTGATGGTGACGACGACCTTGCTGGTGCTGGTCGTGGTCGCACTGGCGGGCCCGCCAAGGGCTGTCAGCGACAGCCCGACGCTGGCGGCCCCAGCCATGAGCGCGCACAGTCCGAGGCCGGAACGCCGTCTGCGGCCGGGGGACGATGGGCGTGGCTCGGTGGTGGTCGTCGGCGTAACATCTGTCATGTGAATGTCTCCTTCGGGGCGCGCTTCTCACGCTACGAGGCGCTCGCGCCCTCAACATAAGACCTACGAAAGACCTCCCCAGTCGGATTCTAGGTGTCCTCCGCCGGAGGCTTCCCGTGCTCGAGCAATCCTTTTCGCCGTCGAAGACGTACCTTGTACGTGGGTCCACGTGCGATGGCCGACTCCGGGGTTTCTGATGATGCGCTGCTCGCCGGCATGGCGGTCGGTGACGAGCGGGCGGGAGTGGCTTTCGTGCGGCGGTACCAGAGGCGGGTCTACGGGCTGGCGGTGAGCATGGTGGGAGATCCGGTGCTCGCCCAGGACATTGCCCAGGAGGCCTTCTTACGGGCTTGGCGCCATGCTCAGGTCTTCGACCGCCGGCGGGCCTCAGTCGGTACATGGATGCTCACGATCACCCGCAACCTCGCCGTTGACGCCCTCCGCTTGCGCCGTCCCGTGGTGACGGACCCGGCGGACGTCATGTGGGCCAACTTGGTAAACGGGGGCGCCGCCCCCGAGGAACAGGCCGAGTCGAGGGACGTACGCGTCCGGATGTCCGAAGCGCTGGCGACACTCCCACCCGAGCAGGGGCGGGCGGTCGTGCTGGCAGCCGTTTACGGCTATACGGCGGCTGAGGTAAGCAAGGCGGAGTCGATCCCGCTCGGGACGGCCAAGACCCGGATCCGCCGCGGGCTGCTCAAGCTGCGTGCCGTCGCTTCCAGCCACGACTTGGCCGGAGGGGGTGCGTGGGCATGAGCGGGGGTACGAAAGACGAGATGAGCGCCGGCATGGACGAAAACCTGCCGCCTGCATGCGCTGCTGTCGGCGATGACCTGGGGGAACTGGCACTCGGCACGCTAACGGGAAGGGAAAGGGTGGCCGCCCTGGCCCACCTGGAGAGCTGCGCCCGGTGCTCGGCTGAGGTGGAAGAGCTCTCCGCCGCGGCCGACCAGCTGCTCCATCTGGCGCCTTCGGCCGAACCCCCGGTGGGTTTCGAGGCGGGCGTGTTCGAGCGCCTCGGGTTGCAAGACAAGCCTCGGCGTTGGCGGCCGGCGTTCGGGTGGTCCTCGTTCACGTGGCGGCCCAAGCTCGCAGTGGCGATCGCGGGCTGCGCGCTCGCCATAGCCTTTGGGCTCGGGGCACTGATCGGGCACGGCAGCGGGGGCGGCCAGAGCAACGGGCGGGCGGTATCGATAGGAGTGCACGCGCCGGTGTACGAGGCCGCCCTTCGTTCCTCGGACAATCAAGCCGTTGGCCATGTGATGGTGTACGCCGGCAACCCGACGTGGCTGTTCATGTTCATGTACGACAGCAAATGGGTCGGGACGCTGCGCTGCCAGGTGGTGATAGACCAGGGGCCCACGGTCACGCTCGGCCGGTTTTGGTTGTCAGACGGCAAGGGGGCCTGGGCCGCCAGCGTTCCTCAACCGGCCGGGCGTCTCGCCGAGGCGCGGGTCGTGAACGCCAAGGGCCAGGTGCTGGCGGAGGCCGACCTCAGCTAACGTCGGCCGGACCTAACGCTCGAGGGGCCCCCAACCCCGCCCCGGGCCATGCCGTTAGCCCGGCTGGGGCCCCAACCCCAGCCTCCTCCCGGAGGCGGGGGCCCCAACCCCGCCCCGGGCCGTCGCGGGTAAATTGGGCGGGTATGGATTCGAACGGGCTTCGGCGCGCCTTCTTGGACTTCTTTGTCGCGAGAGGCCACGTGGAGGTGCCCTCGGCCGGCCTGGTGCCTCACCACCCCCGGGCACCGCTTTTCACCAATGCCGGCATGAACCAGTTCCTCCCGTACTTCCTGGGCGAGGAGGTCGCCCCGTACCCTCGCGCCACCAGCGTCCAGAAGTGCGTCCGGGTCAGGGGCCGCCACGACGACATCGAGCAAGTGGGCCGGACCCCGAAACACGCCACATTTTTCGAGATGCTCGGGAACTTCAGTTTCGGCGACTACTTCAAGCGGGACGCGATCATCTGGGCGTGGGAGCTGTTGACAGAAGTGCTCGGCTTCGATGGCGACCGGCTCTGGGTGACCGTTTACACCACCGACGACGAGGCGGCTGATATCTGGGCCGACGTGGTCGGCATCCCCCGCGCTCGGATCCAGCGCACGGAAGAAGACAATTTCTGGGAAATGGGCGATACCGGCCCGTGCGGGCCGGACTCGGAAATCCATTTCGACCGCGGCCCCGATTGGGGGATAGGCGGCGGCCCGGTGGGCGGAGCCGACACGCGCTACGTCGAGTTGTGGAACCTCGTGTTCCAGACGTACGACCGCCAGGCCTCCGGTGAGCTGGCGCCCCTGCCCAAGCCCGGCATCGACACCGGCGCCGGTTTCGAGAGGGTGCTTACCATCCTGCAAGGAGTCCCCACTGTCTGGGAGACAGACGTCCTGCGCCCGCTCGTGGCGCGGGCGGAGTCGTTGACCGGGCGCACCTACGGAGAGGACGCCGAAGCCGACGTTGCCCTGCGGGTGGTGGCGGACCATGCCCGGACCATGTCGTTCATGATCTCGGACGGCGTCTTCCCCTCCAACGAGGACCGCGGTTACGTACTGCGCCGGATCATCCGGCGCGCTGTGCTACGGGCCAGCTTGCTGGGTGCCACGCGGCTTGTGTGCCCGAGCATGGTGGAGGCGGTCGTGGACGTAATGGGCGACGCCTACCCCGACCTGGCCAAGAACGCCGACTTCGTTTCCGGCGTGGCCGCCCGGGAGGAGGAGCGCTTCCGTTCCAACTTGCGGTCGGGCATGGCGTTGCTGGAGGCCGAACTGGCCGGCGGGGCGCTGGTCAGTGGTGAGGCGGCGTTCAAGCTGCACGACACGCACGGGTTCCCGATCGAACTGACCCGCGAGATCGCGGCTGGGCGGGGCGCCACTGTCGACGAGGCCGGCTTCGCCGGCGCGATGGAGCGCCAGCGGGTGCAGTCGCGCGAAGCGGCGAAGGGCCAGGCCGGCACGGACGAAGCGAACCTCGGTGCTTACAGGGAGCTCGTGGAACAGTTCGGGCCGACCACGTTCATTGGGTACGGCGCACTGGATGGTGAGGCCAGGGTGCTGGCGGTCATCGGCCCCGAAGGCGGCGGTCAAGTGGAGATTTTCCTTGACCACACGCCCTTTTACGCCGAAGCCGGCGGGCAGGTTGGCGACACGGGCGTCATTTCCACTTCCACTGGGAGGGCACGGGTGCTGGACACGACGTACGCCCTGCCCGGCCTGCACCGGCACCTCGCTGTGGTCGAGGAGGGCTTTATCGCGCCGGGCCAAGAAGCTCGGGCAGTGGTGGACGCGGTACGGCGGGCGGCGATAAGGCGCAACCACACCGGGACCCACTTGCTTCACTGGGCCCTGCGGGAGGTGCTCGGTCCGCACGTCAAGCAGCACGGGTCGCTGGTGGCGCCAGACCGGCTGCGCTTTGACTTCACGCATTACGCGCCGGTGACCAGGGCCGAGCTTGACCAGGTAGAGGACCTCGTCAATACCGAGATCCTGGGCGACATGGCCGTTTGGACCGAAGAGCTCCCCCGGGCCGAGGCGGAGGCCAAGGGCGCCATCGCCTTTTTCGGTGAGAAGTACGGCGAGCACGTAAGGGTGGTGCACGCCGGAGAGGGTTCCATCGAGCTCTGCGGCGGGACCCATGTCGAACGTCTCGGGATGATCGGTCCCGTGGAGGTAATTTCCGAGAGCTCGATCGGCTCCAACTTGCGCCGGGTCGAGGCACTGACCGGTGCCGCAACTCTTGAGCGCCTGCGCCTCAACGAGGCTCGTCTTGCCCACGCCGCCGCGCTGTTGAAGTCGACGCCCGACGACCTCGCCGCCGCCATCGAACGCCGTTTGAACGAGGTACGCGAGCTGCAGGACGAGCTCCGTTCGGCCCGCCAGGCCGGGCTGGCAGGTGAGGCCGCTGTCCTTGCCGCCGCCGCCGCCGGCGACGGGGCCGTCGTGGCCCGGCGGGACGGCTTGACCGCGGACAGCCTGCGGGACCTTGCTGTCGCGGTGCGATCACAACCAGGGGTACACACAGTGGTGCTTGGCGGTAGCCCTGAGGCAGGCAAGGTGGCCCTGGTGGCCGCCGTCGAGCCCGGTCACGGGCTGGAGGCGCCCCGGCTGGTGTCGACCGCGGCGCGTCTCGTGGGCGGGGGTGGAGGAGGTCGCAACCCGGAACTGGCCATGGCCGGTGGCCGCGACGTCAGTCGCCTGGACGAAGCGCTCGAAGCAGTGCGGTCCGAAATCAAGGGGCCCACGCCGTGAGCCAACGGGCCGGCGTCAGCCAGGGCGATGGCGGTCACGACGGTCGAGTCCTCGGGGTCGACCTAGGCCGCCGCCGGGTGGGCCTGGCCATCTCGGACAGCGACCGGAGGTTGGCTATTGCGCTGCGCGTCCTGTGGCGGGCGGCATCGCACGACGAAGACCACGCGGAGCTGGCCCGGGTAGTGGCCGAGACAGGGGCCAGCCTTGTCGTGGTTGGCCTCCCGTTGTCGCTGTCCGGGCGGGCAGGGCCGGCGGCCAGAGACGTGCAAGACGAGGTGGCAGACTTGCGCCGCGCCCTGCCCGTCCCCGTAGAACTGTGCGACGAACGTTACAGCACAGTCCTCGCCGACCGGTCTCTGGCCACGGTTGGCCGAAAGGCACGGGCGCGGCGTGAAGTAGTCGACCAGGTGGCGGCGGCCGCCATCCTGCAGACCTGGCTCGACCGTCAAAAAAGCGCTTTGGACCGTGAAATTTCCCCGGCGGTTACGTGACGGACGAGCAGGGACGGCAAGTGCCGGGCGCTGCGGCCAAAGGCGGGGGCGCGCTCCCCGTTGAGGAAGAAAGTGAGCCGCCGGCGGAGGCGGAAGAGGGGGCGCAGGGAACCGAAAACGGAGGGCTAGCGGGCGGCGGCGAAGACGCAGGTCAAACCGCGGTCCCTGACGCCACCCGGGAACCTGGCGCCGCCAAGGCGGACAACGGGATGGGGGCGGACGACGGCCTTGCGGAGGGGGAGGGCGAGCCCTACGACGAGGCCGGTGTGGCGGCGTACGAGGCCGATGATGCGCCGCATGACGAGGCCGATGATGCGGCGGACGACGAGCAATATGACGGTAGCTACGAGGAGCCCCATGATGGAGCGCCCGACCAGGCCTACGACCGCCCGAACCGCCGGGCTTCGGGGACGAGCAGGGTGCGCCGTCGCCGCCGGCGGCGACTGGCGGCTGCCGTCAGCGTGGTCGTCGGCGCCCTGCTTGTGATCGGCATAGTTGCGTTCATCAGGGTGAGCCACGACATCCACCCCACGGGCCACCCGGGCCGCACGGTCACTGTGAGCATCCCCACCGGCGCGTCCACCGGGAAGATCGGCGATGAGTTGGCCAAGGCGGGCGTCATCCATGGGCCACTCGTCTTCGAGGTCTACGTGAAACTGGAGGGCGCCGGCCCGCTGATGCCGGGCACGTACCGGCTGGCCCAGAACGAGCCCTATTCCAGCGTCGTCTACGCGTTGGAACAGGGCCCGCCACCGGTAGTCGACAAGCTGGTCGTACCCGAGGGCTTCACCATCCGCCAGATCGCCGCCGCCGTAGGCCGGCTGCCGGGGATCGGCATGTCGGCCGAAGCGTTCACGGAGGCGGCCACCGGCGGTCAGGTTCGTTCGCCGTACGAGCCGGCCGGGACCAACGACCTGGAGGGGTTCCTCTTCCCCGCCACATACCCCGTCCAAAAGGGAGAGACGGCGGACGACTTGGTCCAGTACATGGTGGACACGTTCGATCACTACGCCTCGGAGCTGGACCTGAGCGCCAAGGCTGCGCATCTCCACTACACCCCGTACCAGATCCTCAAGGTGGCCTCGATCGTCGAGCGGGAGGCCAAGTTCGAATCCGACCGGGGCCTCATCGCCAGTACCATTTACAACCGGCTCTCGATCGGTATGCCCATCGGGGCCGAATCCACGCTGCTCTACGGCCTCGGCGACCCCAAAGGACCGGTCAACATCGAAACCCGGAACCCCTACAACACCCTCATCAACAAAGGGCTGCCACCGACGCCCATCTCCAACCCGGGCATCCCGTCGCTCGAAGCCGCCCTGTCGCCGCCCAAAACTGACTACCTGTTCTGGGTCGAGATAAACCCCGACGGCAAGATGGGCTACGCGTCCGACAACGCAGGGTTTGTACAGTTGCAGGCCGAGTGCAGGAAGGTCCACCTGTGCTGAGCGGCGAAGGCACCCGGGGCCACCTGTCGCGAACGGGGCGCCCCCTGCGAACTTGGCCCACCTCCGCCACCGCGCTGGCCGGGGTCATCGGTGACCCCGTCGAGCACTCCCTTTCCCCGGCGTTGCACAACGCCGCGCTTGTCGACTTGGGCCTGGACTGGGCGTATGTGGCGTTCCCGGTCCGCGCCGGCCGAGGTGAGGCGGCCGTGGCCGCGATGGCCGAACTTGGCATCAGGGGTTTGTCCGTGACCATGCCCCACAAAGCGGCCGCCGCCAGAGCGTGCCAGCGCTTGACCCCCGTGGCCGAGCGCCTGGGCGTCGTCAACACCGTCACCAACCTGGGGGGGTACCTGGTCGGCGACAGCACCGATGGGCCAGGTTTCCTCGACGCCCTTACTGACCAGGGGTGGGGCCCCACAGGCAAGCACTGCCTTGTCCTGGGGGCCGGTGGTGCCGCCCGAGCGGTTGTCCTTGTCCTGGCGGAGGCCGGTGCGTCGCGGGTCGGGGTGGTGGCCCGCCGGCCTGAGCAGGCCCAAGAAGCGGCCGCCTTGGCGGGCGAGGCGGGAACGGTGGGCTCGATCGACTCGGCGGACGACGCCGACCTCGTGGTGAACGCCACCCCCGTAGGCATGGCCGGCGTCGAAGGGGACCGGCCTGGTGACCTGCCGTTCGGGCTGGAGCCGAAGAGGCTGGGGCCGGGCCAGTTGGTCGTGGACCTGATCTACGCCCCGGCGACTACCACCCTCATGGCGCAGGCGAGGGCCCGCGGCGCCGAAACCTGCAACGGTCTCGGGATGCTGATCCACCAGGCCGCTCGCCAGGTGCAGATATGGACCGGCCGCAGCCCCTCGGTCGAGGTCATGTCGGCCGCGGCCCTCCGTGAGCTAGGCAAGCGGGCCGAGCAGGGGACCCTGGGCGACCTTCCCCAATTGCGCGAGCCCAACGGGTCGCTCTAGCGCGCCAATTCCCCGGCTTCTACAGTTTGGTACTCCCTGGAGGCTGGGTTGGTCGTCAAACCTGAAGGGTATGTTTACCCGCCAAAGGGCCGGATTGTGCCCGGGAACAGCATTACCGAGGCTGACGTTGCCTCATCCTCTCAACTCCTTCGGCGAAGATGCCGAAGTAATCCGCATTACAACCGGAGGTTGCCGTGTCCCTTGAAGGAACGCTAGAAACTATCGCCCTGCCAGACGTCCTCGCCCTCTTGTCCGTGACCGCCAAAACCGGTGAGTTAAGGCTGGAATCTAACGCAGCCGTGGGCCGCATTTGGCTTGATGCCGGTCTCGTGGCCGGATTTGACGTTGGCAGCCAGCACAGCGCCGTCGATGCGCTGTTCGCCCTCCTGCGTTGGCAGGAAGGCAGCTTCAGGTTCCACACTGGCACCGAGCCCCTCAACCCGGTCGAGCCCCAAGAGGTCGCCCCTCTAATCGAAGAGGCCGAAGAGCGGCTTTCGCAGTGGCCCGAGATTTCAGCCGTCGTACCGTCGCTGTCATCCAGGCTGGACCTCCAGGCGTCGGTGCACGAAGACGTCATCCTGTCGCCCGACCAGTGGGGACTAATTGCGCTGATCGGCAGCGGCCGAAGTGTTGAAGAAGTGCTCGACGGCCGTGGCCTGGGGGAGTTCGACGGCTGCAAAGCGGTAAAGGAGCTCGTTGACGCCGGCCTGGTCCAGGTGGACCACGTCGAGGTCTCCGACGAGGCAGAGGTGTTGACGCCGGAACCCGCGGACGACGGCTCTGTGCCCGCGCAAGACGACGGCTTGCCGGTGACGGAGTTCACCGATGAGGAGATGACGTCCAACGGGTGGAGCGAGGCCGAGCTGAATGGCCTCTCAGAGGTTTGGAACGACGAGACCGGTCAGGAGGAGAGCGCGCCTGCTGGCGACGACCAGCCCGAGAGTGGCCAACCCGTCAACCGCGGGCTTTTGCTCAAGTTCCTCGGTTCAGCTCGTAGCTAGCAGCTTCTCGACCCGGGCGCACCACAGGCCGAATATCAAACTCGATCGTGGAACGCGCGCGAGGGGAGACCGTGGACACAAGTTTGTATGAGCGCGAGAGCGCTCTTTCAGAGGACGAACAATTAGGCGTTGTCCTCGTAAAGAGCGCGATAATCACTATCGATCAGCTCAGCGAGGCACTGGGCCGCGCCCAGCAGCGGGGCTGCAACCTCGCTCGAGTGCTGATCGAGGACAAATTGCTCACCGAGGAGCAGTTCGTCGCTACGCTGGCCGAGCAGCTGGGCCTCGAGTTCGTTGACCTGGCAGACTACCCGGTCGACCCGGCGGCTGCCCGGATGGTCACCGAAACCCTGGCCCGGCGCTACCTGGCGCTCCCCATTGGTTGGTGGGAGGGCCGGTTGATCGTTGCTATGGCAGATCCGTCCAACGTATTTGCCATCGATGATATTCGGGCCCTTACCGGTGCCGAGGTCCGCCAGGTCGTGGCCACCGCCGAAGCTGTGACCGCGGCGATAAACAAGTACCACCGCAAGGACAGCGAGGCCGAGCACATTAGCGCCGAGGCTTCGGCCAGCAGTGGGGCAGACGAGAACGACCTGAGCAACATAAAAGAGGTCCATGAAGACGCCCCCATCGTGCGCCTCGTGGACCTGCTGATTAGCCAGGCCGTCAGCGACAGGGCGTCCGATATTCACATCGAACCGACGGGCAAGGACCTGCGCGTCAGGTACCGCATCGACGGCGTCCTCCACGAGATAATGCGCAACCCGCGTAATATCCAGGGCGGCATAATCAGTCGCCTGAAAGTCATGGCGGACATCAACATCGCGGAGCGCCGCATCCCCCAGGACGGCCGTATCAGCATGAACATCCAGGGCCGGCCCGTGGATCTGCGGGTGGCCACCCTGCCCACCGTCCACGGGGAAAAGATCGTAATGCGGGTCATAGAGAAGCAGACGGCCCGCCTCAGGCTTTCGGAGCTCGGTTTCCTCCCCGCGAACATGGAGCGTTACGAGGCGGCTTATTCCAAGCCGTACGGCACGATCCTCGTGACCGGCCCCACCGGGTCTGGGAAGTCGACCACGCTCTACGCCACCATCAACATCCTCAACGACCCGACCAAGAACGTCATAACGGTCGAGGACCCGGTGGAGCTCCAGCTCGACGGGATAAACCAGATCCAGGTCAATATGAAGGCCGGCCTTACGTTCGCAGCCGCGCTGCGCACGATCCTGCGCTCTGATCCCGACATAATGCTGGTGGGGGAAATTCGGGACCGCGAGACCGCCACGATCGCCGTCGAGGCGGCCCTCACGGGTCACCTCGTGTTGTCCACCTTGCACACCAATGATGCCGCGAGTACACCGAACCGCTTGATTGAGATGGGGGTGGAACCGTTCCTCGCCGGCAGTGCGCTCGACTGTGTGGTGGCTCAGCGCCTAGCCCGCAAGTTGTGCGAGCGCTGCAAGCAGTCGTTCCACCCCGACGCGGGCCAATTGGCCGACATGGGCTGGGACTTCTCAGGTATCGAAATGCCGAAAGAGCTTTTCCGCGCCGAAGGCTGCCAGGTGTGCGGGAAGACCGGGTACGTAGGCCGCTTCGCGGTGCACGAAGTCTTGAACGTCAACGAAGAGATCGAGCGCATGATCGTGGAGCACGCCCACTCGGAAGACATACAGAAAGCAGCGATCGCCGACGGCATGGTGCCCCTGCGCCAGGCCGGCCTGTACGCCGTTGCCGCCGGGGCGACGTCGCTCGAAGAGGTACTGCGCGTAATCGCGTGAAAGAGCCGCAGACTATTTAGGCCAGCCTCAAGCGGGGCAGGGAAGGGGCCGAAGAGTAACCGATGCAGACTGCCTCGCGAAAATTAGGCGAGTTCCTCGTGGACCGCAAAGTGCTCTCGAAGGACGACCTCGAGCACGCGTTACGCAAAGAGTACGAGTCGGGGGTGCCACTGGCAAAGATCCTCTGCGCGGAGGGCTTCGTCAGTGAACGTGACGTTACGGCCGGGCTGGCGGACCAGATGCGGGCCCCGTTCTGGGACCCGACGACTACGCCGGTGTCACCGCTGGTGGACGGTCTCATCCCGGCTGACCTAGCGGACAGGCACAGGGTCGTTGCTGTACACGTGGACGGAGACGCCTTGGTCGTCGCCACCGACAACCTCCTGGACGAAGGAGCCGTCGCGGTCCTGAGCCAATCGACAGGATGGAAGGTAAAGCCTTGCCTCGCTACCCGGGCTGATGTCGAAACGGCGCTAGTGGCTACGTATGGGCCGGGCCCTGACGCGGCCGCCGGCGCCTGCGCCAGCGCCGAGGCGCCCGCCCGGCAACTGCACGTGAACCAAATGCTGGCCGAAGTCGTCGAAGCCCGGGGTTCGGACCTCCACCTCACCGCCGGGCGGCCTCCGATGGCTCGCATCGACGGCGACCTGGTCCCGTTGGAGGGCTTCGAAGTCTTGAACCCTTCAGCCGTGCGGGAACTCATATACGAGATCCTTTCTCAAAAACTGCGGGAACGCTTCGAGAACCACCTGGAGCTGGACACATCTCATATTGTGCCCACGATTGGCAGGTTCCGCTTGAACGTCTTCCAGCAGCGAGATTCTGTCGGTGCCGTTTTCCGCGCCATCCCCTTCGAGATCCTCTCACTCCAGCAGCTCGGCGTGCCGGCCTCGGTGCGCCAGTTCGCCGAGTTGCCCCGCGGGCTCGTGCTGGTGACCGGGCCCACGGGGTCCGGGAAATCGACGACGCTGGCGGCGCTCATCGACATCATCAATACGAACAGGCCTTTGCACATAATGTCGGTCGAGGACCCCATCGAGTACCTCCACCACCACAAGACTGCGGTTGTCAACCAGCGGGAGGTAGGTGAGGACACCAAGAGCTTCGCGGAGGCCCTGAAACACGTCCTCCGTCAGGATCCCGATGTGATCCTCATTGGTGAGCTGCGGGACCTCGAGACGATTTCGACGGCACTGACGGCGGCGGAGACGGGGCACTTGGTGTTCGCCACGCTCCACACTCAGGACGCGCCCCAGTCGATCGACCGCCTCATTGACGTGTTCCCCGCTCACCAGCAGCAGCAAATCCGCACCCAGCTGGCCACCACCATCCAGGGCATCGTGACCCAGCAGTTGCTGCCCCGCGCCAGCGGACCGGGCCGCGTCGTGGCGTGCGAGATCCTGGTGGCCACGCCGGCGGTCCGCAACCTGATCCGGGAAGGGAAAACGCACCAGATCTACAGTGCCATGCAGGCCGGAGCCAAGTTCGGCATGCTAAGCATGGACCAGACGCTCGCCGACCTGGTCAAGGGTGGGATCGTTAGCCGCCAGGTGGCCGAAGAGCGCTGCGCCAACGTAGAGGATCTGCGGCGCCTCATCGGCGTCGCCTGACCCCGAGGCGTCGGATGAAGAGCCCCAGCCTACCAAGGAAAGCCTGATGCCCCAGACCACTTATGCCTACAAAGTCCGCGACAGTGCCGGCAAGATGCTCGAGGGAACGCTGGAGGCTGACAATACAAATCTGGTGGTGAGCCGGCTCCGAGCGATGGGCTATACGCCCATCAACATAGAGGTGAAGCCGACCAACGTAGCTCAGAAGGAGCTGCACCTGCCGGGCCTGGGCGAACGGGTACCGCTGAAGGAACTTGCTGTTTTCAGCCGGCAGTTCGCCACCTTGATCAATTCCGGCATGACGCTCATCCGGGGACTGGCCGTCCTCGTCGAGCAGACCGAGCACGCCACGCTGGCCAAAGTCATCGCAGACGTGCGCTCGCAGGTGGAGCGGGGCGTCTCCCTTTCCGCCGCCCTCTCCAGCCACCCCAAGGTGTTCAACCGGCTCTACGTGGCCATGGTGAGGGCCGGTGAGGCTTCAGGTGCGCTCGACAAGGCGCTGCTTTCACTGGCGGACTCGATCGAAAAGCAAGTGAAGTTGCGCGGCGAGATCAAGTCGGCAATGGCCTACCCGATCGCGGCGTTGTGCATCATAACGGTCATTGCTGCTGCCATGCTGCTTTTCATCGTCCCGATATTCAAGAACATCTATAAAAGCCTGAACGGCACTCTGCCTGTCCCTACCCAGGTGCTGATGCAGGTCTCGAACACCATGGTCAAGTTCTTCCCCATCGTGCTGGTCGTGCTGGTGTTGCTGGCGGTCGGCTTCCGTTACCTCATATCGACTCCCAGCGGCAGGGTGGCCTGGGACACCACCAAGCTCAAGGTCCCCATTTTTGGGCCGCTCATGCGCAAGACCGCCCTGTCACGTTTCTCCTCGACGCTGT
>JASHVH010000178.1 GCA_030039575.1 Acidimicrobiales bacterium
ACGACCGTGGTGGCGGTGCCGGCGACCACGTCCATCAAGTAGTGGTTGGCGGTGGCCATGACCACCCAGGCCGTGCTGAGCGGGTAGGCGATGCCAAAGGCCAACGCCGCCCGGCGCCAGGGCCCCACACTGGCCAGCCTCCAGACGACCAATGAGCACCACACCGCCCA
This sequence comes from Acidimicrobiales bacterium, assembly GCA_030039575.1. Classification (GTDB taxonomy): domain Bacteria; phylum Actinomycetota; class Acidimicrobiia; order Acidimicrobiales; family Palsa-688; genus Fen-671. The sequence continues at coordinate 171 of JASHVH010000178.1, forward strand.
GGCCAGGTGCATGGACGGCATGGCCGCCAGTTGGTCGGCATGGGAGATCAAGGTGTTGTGCCAGGAACCAAGCCCGCCCACTTTCTCCACAATGTCGGTAAAGCCGGGCAACATCCGCGGTGGGGCGACGGGGTACAACCAAAAAACGGTGAAACCGATCAGGTTGGCCAGGACGAGGTCGTTGCGGAGGGGCCTGTATATGTCCGGGCGGCGCCACCATATCCACGCGGCCAGGCCGAGGGTAACGCCGAAAATGGCGTTGTCGTAGAAATCGGACGAAATGTAGGCGAGCACGTAATGGTGCGTAAGCCAATTGTCGAGGTAGTGCTCGGGCGATATGTGGAGCCGCTCCTCGAAGGAAAGGATGCCCTGCCCATTGCGCAATGCCTGGTCAAGGCGGAGGGGGGCCAGGTTTTGCAACCAATCGTAGATCCAGCCCAAGAACGCGATCACGGCCAGTTCCACCACCAATGGGCTGCGCCTGGCATTGAGGCCCGGGGCTGCTGGCGCTGGTGCTGATGTACCGCGGCCGGGCGGGAAAGCCAGCTCCTGTTCCTCCGCGACCGACATGGCGGCCAAGTTTAGGGTGCGCCAAAGCGCCAACCGGTACCCGCGGCAACGACGAGGGACGGGGCACCGTCTCTGGAGGCGGCATTAAGCCCCGAACCGCCCCCTCCGCTGTCCGAATTATGATTCGCGCCATGCGTGGCCTGGTGCAAAGGGTTTCAGAGGCGTCGGTGAGCGTCGACGGGGAGGTAGTGGGGAGGATCGGGCTTGGCGTGTGCGCGCTGGTGGGCGTCGGGTTGCAGGACGACCAGGCCTCGGCGGACCGTCTGGCGGCGAAGATCTGGCAACTGCGGCTCTTCCCAGATGCAGGAGGGAACCTCAACCGTTCGGCGGCCGAATTGGGCCTCGCAGTGCTGGTTATCAGCCAGTTCACCCTCTACGCGGACACGAGCAGGGGGCGGCGGCCGTCCTTCGTCAAGGCCGCGCCCCCTGAGGTGGCTAATGCTCTGGTCGACCGGGTGGTGGACCAGTTGCGGTCGGCCGGCGCCGAAGTGGCCACGGGACGCTTCGGGGCCATGATGCGAGTCAGTTTGGTAAACGAAGGCCCAGTCACGATAATGCTCGAGACGTGAAAGCTTGACTCGCGAAGGCGGGGCGGGCTAACTTCCTTGGAGTCCAAAGATCCAGTCTTTTATAAGGCCGGAATGGGGCTGTTGCACCGCCACCGTCGCCGTTGCGCAGCTGCCTTTGAAAAGGGGAGTTGGTGCTGTGCGAGAGTACTGGTCGTGGTCGCGTCGTGCCCGTGAGAGGTTAGACGGGCAGCCACCTTCATCGTCGCCTGGTTACGAGGCGCACGTGACGAGGTCTGCTCAGGCAGTGGCCACCCAACCCAGGGCCCACCTCGACACCTCGGCTCGCCGTCGGCGCGCCCTCGAACTGGTGCTTGCCATCATGGCGGTGCCGGCGCTGGTCGCTCTGGCCACTGGCTCGAGCACCGCCTGGTGGGTTTTCGTCGGCATGCTGCCCCTCTTCTGCGTGTACGTGGGCGTCGTTCTTTACGCCCGCCGCCTGCGGGCCGAGCAGGAGATCAACGTGGCTTTCTTTGGCAACGCCAAAGGCGCCGCCCCCGGCCTGGAGGACGTCTTCGCCGGGACCACCTCCGCCCTGGACGAGATCAGCGCATAGGGGGAGCGGGTTACGCTCCCGCGGGGCCCGTCCTGGCGTAGTTCACCCTGCTTCTTTTGACCAAGCTGCCAGCGCCTCGGTGAAGGCGGGCGATGCGCTCCAGGCCAGGATGCGCAACAGCAGGGCGTTATCCCCGCTGCTTTTCAACCTTCCTCGCATGAAGGCCACGCTCGGGTCGAGTTCGCCCTCCTTGACCAGGCGTGCCTCGCCTGTGCCGATGGTCAAGGTAAGGTCTGCCTCGCCCTCGTACCCGGGCAGCAGCGGCCCCGGGCCCTCGCTCGACCACTGCACGCCCCATTGCGTGGCCGACTTGCCCTCCTGGCCCCTGTCGGTCCCGCCGGCTTCGGAGGCCGTCGCTTTGCCTGCAGTACGGGACCGCGACCTCGAGGAGCCGGCCCGGCCCGCCTCTCCTACAACCAGAGTGACCAGGCCAGAGGGGGCGGAGGCCGTGTCGGCGGGGCCAGTTGGCGCCGCTGCGGTCCCCGCCCGTTTGGCGCCTGGTGCTGATGACCCCGTTGACGTGCTCATAGCGTTGCCCGCTCGCGGATGCCGGCGAACAGGTCGTCTTCAGGGGGCCGTGAGGCCGTGAAATTGTGGGCGAGGTGGTACTCGTCGTAGTGGCCCAGTGCGTCGGCCACATCGGCCGGCAGGCCGAACCAGAAAGGCGAATTGGGGTCCACCTGTGTCTCGTGGGCCAGTAACGCCGCTTCTCTGACCCGCGCCCAAGGCGCGACGTCCACGACGGTCGTCACTTCCTCTTGAGGGGCTTCCTTCATCCTCTTTATGCGTTCCTCGCCCCATGGCTGTTCGAGCCCGAGCTCGATGAACTTCTCCGCCAGCGCGAACATACGCCGTTTCGACCAGAGCATGTAGTACAGCTTCTCCGGCTGCCACTCCGGCCCCGCCTCAGGGAAGGCTTCGGGGTCGCCGGCGGCGTTGAACGCCGCTAACCCCACTTCATGGGCCTTGATATGGTCGGGGTGCGGGTAGGTCGTTTGGTACCCGGGGTAGATGGCCATTACCTGGGGTTTGACCCGGCGGACCACCGCCACAAGCCGGGCCGTGGCTTCGTCCAGGGGGGCCTGGGCGAACGATTCGGGCCGGGCGTTCGCCTCGCTGCCTGGCATCCCCGAGTCGCGGTAACCGAGCATGACCACCTCGTCGTAGCCGATGATCGAAGCAGCCCGTTGCAGCTCCCTGGCCCGTATAGCAGGAAGGTCCTCGACCACCTCCGGCCTGTTCATAGCCGGGTTCAGGACGTCGCCTTCCTCCCCGCCGGTGCAGGTGACGAGGACACAGCGGGCACCTTCCGAGTGGTACTTGGCCACTGTGCCGGCCCCCTTTGAGCTCTCGTCGTCAGGGTGGGCATGGACGGTTAGCAGGCAAAGCTCTTCGCTCATCCCCCCAAGATATGGGTTGACGGGGACAGTAACGCCCTCCTCGGGGGAACTTGCGCCCTCCAAGCCAAAAACCAAGGCTCCCAAGTGGGACATGGCTTCGGCCCCGCCAGTGGTCCTGGGCGGTCCCTGACGACCGTCGCTTACGATGGGCCCGATGGCCGAGGAGCCGTTTTTCCACCAACTGCTGGCCGGCGAGGACTTCGCCGCCGGCGACCAGTTCGCGACCACCATGCGCAACCACGTTTACGTGATCGGCGACGGCGCCACCCGTGAGGCGGTGCTGGTCGACCCCGCCTATGACGTCCCCGCCATCCTGGGGTGGCTAGGTGAGGCGGACCTCCGGCTCAGTGGCGTGCTGGCCACCCATTACCACGCCGACCACGTTGGCGGCGACATATTCGGCGAGCACATCCAGGGTTTGGTGGACTTGCTGGAGCTGGCCGACGTGCCTGTGCACGTGCAGAAGGACGAGGTGCCGTGGGTGGCCGAAATGACGGGCGCCCCCGTTTCGTCCCTGGTGGCGCACGGCGACGGCGACGTCGTCCAGGTTGGTTCCCTCGGGGTGCGCCTGTTGCATACCCCCGGCCACACCCCGGGCAGCCAATGCTTCGTGGCCGGCGACAACCTGGTCACCGGGGACACCCTTTTCATCGACGGCTGCGGGCGCACGGACCTGCCAGGAGCCGACCCCGACGAGATGTACACGAGCCTGCAGCGGCTGGCCAGCCTGCCCGGGCGGCTGGTCCTCTGGCCGGGTCACCACTACTCGCCGGCGGCTTCAGCTCCCCTGGAGGCAGTGAAGCGCACCAACCCCGTCCTGGCCCGGATGAGCCGGGAGGAGTGGCTCCGGCTTTTCACGTAGCCTTCGGGGACCTCAGCCCCGTGACGGCGGCCTGTTTACAGGGGCGGCGACGGTGAAGACGCACCTGCCTCATGCATTTGCCAAGCTCGGCGTGGACGACCGGACCGCGGCGGTGACCACTGCGATCGGGCGAGGCTTGCTCCCGGCCCCTGGAGCCGGCTGACCCCGCTTCTTTGCCCCCCGAAGCGCTGGCCCAGGAGGTCCCGAGCGGCCGAGCCGGCGGCCCCAGGAAATTAGGCCATTTCTGGGGCTGAGAATGTGTCCTGGGGCTGAAAAGGTAATGGCAACAACGTTTTTCAGCCCCAGTAACTGCAAAAAGGTGGAGAGTTGCGGCCGGTCGCCTTCACCCCCAGCCCAGCTCGTGCAACCGGGCGTCGGAAATGCCGAAATGGTGGGCCACTTCGTGGATGACCGTCCGGGTGACGATGTCGACCAGTTCCCATTGGTTCTGAGCGATGCGGCTTATTGGGCCCCGGAACACCGTTATCCGGTCCGGCATGGCCCCGCCGTAATTCAACGACGACCGCCGGGTCAGGTCTACGCCCTGATAAAGGCCGAGGAGGGTGCCGCGCCGGCCCCCAAGCTGCTCCAGGGTCGGCCAGTCCTCCACGAACACCGCCACGTTGTCCATGTACCGGCCCAGTTCCTCGGGGATCTGGTCGAGGGCGTCCGCCACCAGCGCCTCGAACGTCTCCTGGTCGACCTCCTCCATGACGGCCAGCATGCTAGGCCAAGCAGTTGCCTAAAGGCCGGCCGAGGCGCGTTCGGTCCCGGGTGCCTCGTCGCCCCAGGCCAGCCAGCCGGGGCGGTGCTGGCGAGCGAAAAGCTCCAGGTACGGTCCCGGAGAGCAGCGTTCGACGATGTGGTACAGCTCGTCCGGCTTGCGGGAGTGTTCTCGTTTGCGAGTGGCAAACAGGTTCACCTGCCGCCGGCCGGGCGCCGACGTCCGCAGTTTGCCTCGCGTGCCGAACAGGACGAGCTCCGTGACGTTACGGAAATAGAAGCCCACGCCGCGGCCGTCGCTCCCGCCATCTTTTCGAACCTTGTGCCATACCAGGTTGGCCTTGTACGTAAAGCCCCAGGCTCCCAGGGCTATGAGGCCCTCCGCCAGTAGCGCGTTCGGGACCCACAGGTAGCAGTGGGAACGGTCGGCCACCAGATCCTGCAAGGGAAGCGAGGCGATCTCCGTGGCGGTCATCGTCCTGTAACGGGCCAACCGCCGGTGCTCGGGCGCCACCTTCCCCGTCCGGTTGCGGAAGCGCCAGGGCGGGTCGACCAGGACCGTACCGAAGGGTTGGCCGGCCCGCAGCGCAGCCAGGCTCAGGTCGGGCAGATAGGGGAACGCCGGCATAAGCGGCATCATGTCGGCGCCGTCCAGGTTGGCCTGGTCGAGTGCGTCATTTGCGTCCCC
>JASHVH010000179.1 GCA_030039575.1 Acidimicrobiales bacterium
GACAGCAGGATCGAGAGCGCTCCGATCACACCGCTGGCGAGCGGGCCTACGAAAGCCACGACCAGCTCGGTCGAAGGTTTGCGGTTGTCGCCTTCTATCCGCGTCACCCCGCCCATGAACCAGAGGGTGATGCCGTCGACGTGCAACCCCGCCCGGCGGGCGGCGACCGCGTGGGCCACCTCGTGCACGAGCACCCCGGCGAGCAACAGGACCGCGGTGAGCACCCCGGCCAGCCAATAAGCACTACGGGTGTAGCCGGCCGCATCGGCAGGCAAGCGGGACGTGGCTAGGAAGTAAGCGACTATGCCCGCCAGCGCAAAGAGGCTCCAGTTGGCGCCCACCTTGACGCCCACCAGCCGTCCCAACTTCAAGCTGTCTTGCACCGCTGCCGGCTCCTTCTGAGGCCTTTCACCTACTTCAACGGTATAACGCCACCCGTCTTACCAGACTTCCCTGGGCGTGGCCTGTGCAGATCCTGAAGCGCACCACAGAGGTTCGCGAAACTACCCGCCGATAACAGCGCCGCCGGCCGTACCTGCCTGGACGGCAGTTTGGCTACTGACGGTCTTGTGGCACGACCGCCGGCTCCCCTTTTGTGGGCGCAGCGGGTTTCGCGAACCTCGGTAGTTGGCCGTTCACAAGCTTGGCCTATTAGCGGGCGCCTTCCCTGCGGCGGCGAGCGCCCATTTCGCGGCGAGCTTCCATGTCGGCTTCTCGGGCTGCGATGGCCCGGCGTTTGTCGTACTCGCGCCGGCCTCTGGCCAGCGCCAGCTCGATTTTTACCCGCCCGTCCTTGAAATACGCTGAAAGCGGCACCAACGTGAGGGGGCCTTGCTGGGTTTCGCGCGCTAGCTCCTGGATCTGACGCCGGTGCAGTAGCAGCTTGCGCGACCGGTCGGGGTCGGCGTACCCGAAGCCGCTGGAATAGGTGTAAGGCGAGATGTGCATGCCGTGCAACCAGACCTCGCCGTCCTGGACCCGGGCGAACGAGTCGCGCAGTTGCACCCTTCCCTCCCTGAACGACTTGACCTCGCCGCCGACCAGGACGATCCCGGCCTCGTAGGTGTCAACGATGTCGTAGTCGTGACGCGCTCGACGGTTCTGGGCCACCGGCGTTCGCCCGGGAGCAGCCTTAGGACTCATGGGGCCATCTAAAGATGTTCCGGGAGCCTAGCGAAAGCGCAGGTCATGCCCGTTCACCGGCGGCGTGCGAGGCGTCAGCCCGTGGGCCCCGGCTGCGGCGGGATGACGGTAGCTTCGTCTGCATGCTGTCGTTGCCCATGCGGTTGTGGGAGCGGGTCGTAGCGCATTGCCTCGACGGGCTGCCCCTGGAAGCGTGCGGCATGCTGGCCGGCCAGGGTGAGCAGGTCCTCGAGGTGTACCCGGCTACCAATGCCGCGCGGTCGGCCCGCATCTACACAGTCGAACCGCTGGACCTCCTCCGGGCCGACCGGGCCGCCGAGGCCGCAGGGCTGTCGCTCATGGGCGTCTGGCACTCCCATACCCACACGTCGGCCTACCCTTCGCCTACCGACATCGAACAGGCCCCCGACCCGGGCTGGCACTACGTGCTGGTATCGCTGAGCGACGTCGAGCCTGTCCTGCGCAGTTACAGGATCGTGGACGGCCGGGCCGAGGAGGAGCCCGTCTTCACGCCAGCTTGAGCCGGGGATACCCTACAATGGTGACCGGAAAGGTCGGGTTTGGCCCGGCCCGGCTCTTGAGTGGGGAAGCAACCGTGACCGTCGAAGTGCGTTTACCGAACATCCTGCGGCCGAGCGCCGGTGGCGAGGCGTCCGTCGAGGCTGAAGGGGCGACGGTCGGCGAGGTCTTCGACGACCTGGTCGAGAAGTACCCGGGGTTGCGTGCGTCCCTGCTTACCCCCGAAGGGGAGATGCACCGCCACCTCAACGTCTTCGTGAACGACGACGACGTCCGTTACCTGGGCAAGCTCGACGCCAAGGTGGGCGATGGTGACGTAGTCACGCTGATGCCGGCTGTAGCTGGGGGTTGAAAATGACGCGCTACGAAAACGTGCTGGACACGATCGGGAACACGCCGCTCGTGGACATCAGCGATTTGAGCCCGAACCCTCGGGCCAGCGTCCTCATCAAGCTCGAAGGCCTTAATCCCGCGGGCTCGGTGAAGGACCGGGCGGCCAAGTCGATGATCGAAGAAGCAGAGAAAAATGGCAGGCTCCACCCCGGCCAGCGCATCCTCGAGTCTTCGTCAGGCAATACGGCTGCGGGCCTGGCCATGATCGCCAAGGTCAAGGGCTACCCCTTTACTGTCGTCGTGCCCGAGAACGTTTCGCCGGAGCGCGTCAAGCTCCTGCAGGTGTTTGGGGCCGAAATAATCAGTTCACCGGCCGCTGAAGGCTCCAATGGAGCTATGCGCCGCGCCCAGGTTCTGGCCAACGAAAACCCGGACTGGTGGTTCTCTTACCAGTACGGCAACCCGGCCAACCCGAAAGCTCATTACGAGGGCACAGGGCCCGAAATTTGGCGCGATTGCCCAGAGGTGACCCACTTCGTCGCCGGCCTCGGTACCGCCGGGACCATTATCGGTGTGGGGCGTTTCCTCAAGGAACGCAACCCGGCCGTCAGCATCTGGGCCGTCCAGCCTCCCGCAGGTGAGACCGTCGAGGGGCTCAAGAGCCTGGACGAAGGTTTTATCCCCCCGGTCTTTTCGGACAATGACGGTTATTCGCTCCTGGACCGCAGCCGGGTTGTCGGCCCGAAAGAAAGTATCGAGTGGGTCCGGCGTTTGGCGGACGTCGGCATTTTCGCCGGCATATCGACCGGAGCAGCCATGGCCGGTGTGGCGCGGTGCGCGTCCGAGATCGATGAGGGCACCATGGTCACCGTGTCGCCGGACGGCGGGTGGAAGTACCTGTCGACCGACGTGTGGACGGGTGACCTCGAAGACGTCGCCGAACGGGCGCGGCGCGAGCTGTACTTCTGAGCTCGGGAGCGCCCTGGTCCCCTTCGCAGCCGCGGCCTTCGCCTAGGCTCGCCTCGAAATGGACGACCGGCCCATAGGGATGTTCGACAGCGGCTTTGGTGGGCTGACGGTCGCCAAAGCGCTCACCGACCTTTTACCGTCGGAAGACCTCGTTTACGTCGGCGATTCGGGGCGTTACCCCTACGGGCCACGAAGGCTGCACGAAGTCCGCCGCTTTGCCGGCCAGATAACCCGCAAGTTGGTCAAGGAGCACGACGTCAAGCTGGTCGTCGTGGCCTGTAACACCGCCACCGCGGCCGCCTTGGAAATGTTGCGTTACGACTTCGAGGTCCCTCTTGTAGGCGTCATCGACCCCGGCGTTCGTGCCCTCTTGTCGGTGACACGGAGCGGCCGGGTCGGGGTCATCGGGACCGTGGGGGCGATTGGCTCGGGCGCATATGAGCGAGCCGTCAGAGCTAGGCGGTCGCTCACCGCCGCCGGTCTTCCGGTGGAGCTCACCTCTTCTGCCTGCCCGGGCTTGGTCGAGCTCGTCGAGCGGGGCCAGACCCGGGGTGCCGAAGCTCGTGCCCTGGTCGAGCGGCTGCTTGCTCCCGTGGCGGCAGCCGAGATTGATTCGCTGCTGCTCGGTTGCACCCATTACCCTTACCTGGCGCGAACAATAGGTGAAGTTATGGGGCCCGACGTCGTGTTGGTCAGTTCTGCGGACGAGACCGCCTTCGAAGTCCGGGGGATCCTGCTGGAGACCGGCCTGGGCCGTCGCAGTGTGGCAAAAGGCAACCACCGCTGGATCTCTTCAGGAGAGGCAGGCAATTTTGTCCGGTTGGGTCAGCGTTTTTTCGGTCCGGAACTCG
>JASHVH010000180.1 GCA_030039575.1 Acidimicrobiales bacterium
AGGAGGAAGAAAAAATTCTCCCGATCGCCGCTCGGGTCATTTCTGCGCCGGAGTGGGGAGCCCTGCCCCAGCACGCGTTATCCCAATACCGGGGGGACCGTATGTGGATGCTCTTCGGTCTCGCTTTAGAACCGATGAGCGACGAGTTGCGGGACAACCTCTTGGGCCAGCTCCCACCACCCGTGCTGGCTATCTGGACTGATGGTGGGTCCGACGCCTTCGCGCAGGAGATGAACCTGATCAGGAACGGCGCCTGACACAGGCATCCCCGTACTCCCAAACATCGCCTTTTGTCGCGTGTTGAAAAATTAATGCGGCATCGGCTCGTGCGAGCCCGACGCTGCCTCGTCCAGCCGGACGAGTGCGGCGGCGAAGCCGTCGTCAAAGTCGGCCTTCGCAGTGCGGAGGGAGTCCAGCACTCGCTGAGCAATAACGGCAGCTTGTGAAGGACTTGCTTCGCGCACGCTATCGAGCGTGGCGTCGACGGCAGCGTTCAGCCGTGCACCTGCTTCGGCGAGGGAGGTGGCAAAGGCTAGGTCTGGGGTAGGTTCTACCTGGCTCATGCCTTTCCATTGTGTCCGCTGGGCCTTATCGTCGCCAGGCTGGGGCGAGGCCAGCGGCCACGGTTTCGTCAGAGGCCAGCGGCGCTAAGGGCCGGGTAACATGCAGCGGCAATGCCCGAGGAGGCTAACGAGGCGCAACGACGACAGTGGAACGATGAAGTCAGGTTGTCGGGATGGCTCCATCGAGAACCGCTGACCGCAACGGTTACCCCCACACTTCTCCACCACGCGGCCCTCAAAGGCGGGGAGACGGTCCTTGACGTAGGTAGCGGTGGTGGCCGGAGCGCCATCGCCGCCGCCGGCCAGGTGGGACCGGACGGCGAAGCTGTCGGCGCCGACATTTCCCTGCCCTTAGTGGCCCTGGCACGTCAGCGCGCCGCTGCTGGTGGGGTTACCAACGCCCGTTTCGTGGTGGCCGACGTACAAACAGCGGTGCTCGAGGGTGCGCCGTTCGACGTCGCCCTGAGCCAGTTCGGGGTCATGTTCTTCGACGAGTCGGTCACGGCCTTCGCCAATGTCAGGGCTCACATGCGCCCGGGGGGACGGCTAGCGTTCGTCTGCTGGCAGAGCCTGGCCGACAACCCCTGGTTCGCGGGCGCTTCGCTCCAGCCGTTCTGCCCACCGCCGCCGCGGCCGGGCCCGGGCAAGAACGCCATCGGGCCATTTACGTTCGCCGCCCCGGAGCACACCGCCGGTGTCTTAGCGGGCTCCGGCTGGTCCGCCATCGAAGTTACGCCCTATCGCCAAACCGTGACCGTCGAGCCGGACGTCCTCCTGGACGACGATTCCTACTTGCGTTACCTCGGGGTCGCCCATGACGACCTGGCTGAGGCGCGTGCGGCGTGTGAAAGGCACTTGGCCCCGTTGCGGCGCAGTGACGGTCGTTATGACGCCCCGCTGGCGTTCCAAGTCTTCGCCGCACGCAACTGACCTCGAAACCGACGCAGCAATTTCTACGGGTGCCTCGTCAAGCGGCAAGGGTGCCGACGACGGCGGTGCGCTGCCTCGACGTGCGCAAGTATGATCCTGGCGCCGGCACGGTGAGGCTGGAAAGTGCACCTGTCTGACTGGCGGCAATGTGGACCGGAGGAGATAACGCAGTGGACCTTGAAGAGGCGTTGACCAGGATCATGGAGCTGAGCCGGGAGGAGCTGCACATCGTGCGCAAGCGGGCGGAGGAGAAGACAGCGGCGCGGGACCACGGCGAGGACTATCACCAGATGACACAGGCGGCCGACCGGCTGGACCACTATGCCCACGTGCTACGACGCCTGCATGATGGCGAGTTCGGCCACGGCTGGCGGCACGAGAGCCTGCAGGACGCCGGGGGCAGCTGATCACACGGACGTCCGGGCGCCAGGTCTTGGTTGTCGGCGGTTCACTGGTAGGACTATCGATGGCCATCGCCCTCTCCCAGAGAGGTGCCACGGTGACAGTGCTCGAGCGGACGCCACGATCGGGTTATGAGGGTGGCGGGGGGCTCGGGGTCGACCTTGGGTTACTGGCCCGGGCCACTGGTCTGGCTGACAGCCCGCCGGTGTGCCGAGGGAGGGACCGGGCGACAACTGCCTGGCCTTTGCTCGCCGGTTGGTTGGAGGAGCATTCACTGGCCGTGCCCACCATCGAGATCCAGCGCTCGGCGGAGGCCGTGGAACTGGGCGACGGCTGGGCCCGTTCGGCAGACAGTCGTCAGTTTCGCGCCGACCTTGTTATAGGAGCCGATGGGGCTCGCAGCACGGCCCGGAGATGGGTCTCGCCCGAGCGACCAAATGCTGTCTACGCCGGCATCTTGCTTTGGCGGGCCATGGTGGCCGAGGCCGAGCTCCCGCCGTCGGTGCCTTGGCTACGACCAGGCGAGCCCTCGCGTGAGTACTACTCGGGCCCGTACCGGCTGGTGACCTACCTGGTACCCGGGACAGACGGTTCGTGCCAGCCAGGCAATCGGCGGTTAAACCTCGTGTGGTACGACCCCGCCCGTTCCGAACTGCTCGAGCAACACGGCTTGCTCGAAGGGCCGACGGTCCACGGGTCGTTGGCGGCCAACGATGTACCCGAGCCGGTCCGCCGTGAGTTAGAGGTGGCGGCTGGCCAACGGTGGCCGACGCCGTGGCGTGAGGCGCTCGAGATCGCCCTGC
>JASHVH010000181.1 GCA_030039575.1 Acidimicrobiales bacterium
CCGGGCCCCCCGGCCGCCGGCCCGCGACCGGGCCGCCGTAGCCACGGCTCCCGTCGCCTCCGCCTCACCGGGTGGCGCGCCGGCGTCGCCGCCATCGAAGTCGGGACCGTCCGGGGCGTCTGTTCTGCGCCGGCGCGAGCGCCGGTCCCGGGCCTCCGTGGCACTATCACCCGGCCCGGAGGCCGTCTGTGCGGACCGGTCGCTACCAGCCGGGCGGCCTTCCGACGTCGCGTCCGGTCCGCCCGCAACCACAAGGTCCTTGCGCACCCTGCGCTTGACTACCGGGGGAGACCCTGGACGGGTGTCGCCGATCTTCGGTTTGGACGGGGCTGGCGCCGGCGGCCCCTCGGTCAATACTTGCGTCACCAGAGGCGCCTCTTCGGCACCTTCGCCGTCGGGCGGCCCGACCACCGAGATCGCCGCGTGGCGGCCGCGACCTCCGCGTGAACCCCGCCGGCGACGCCGGGAGACCTTCGCTACCGAACCGTCCGCCCCGGTATCGCCACCAGGGTCGCCGGTGGCGTCCGTTGAGTTATCAGGTGCGGCGGGCGACCAATCTCGTCCCCGGTCGTCCATCGCAGGCTTCTCTTCCCCGTCCTGGCCGTAGTCGGCCGGACCGGAGCTGGCGTTGCCTGCTGCGCCAAGCACTGGATCCGACATTGAAACTTTCCCTTCCAAGCAGGCGCGCTCTGGAGCACGCCGTGCGCACGTCGCGAACGGAACGCCTGGTGACGTCCCCGGCCGGGCAGCGGGAGCCCAGCCGCGCGCCGTCGCGCCTTATCGTTGAACAAATTTGCTGGCCCACGCCATGACCCGGCCGCGCCCCTGATGAAGGCTCCGCCTGCGCGGAGCTCACCCCAAGAGGCCTGACCGGACTGCACGAGCTGCTCGCCACGACAGCTCCCCGCATTTCTCGTCCTCTCGCAAGACTTCTGCAAAAGCGGGACCAGAGCCGGCTCATCGGTCCCGCCCCGAGGGCCTTAGAGCCGCTTGTCCCGAACGAGGTCATCTCATCATCGAGTGTAGCGAGCGAGCACCGAGAAACCTGGGGACTGGCTGAGAGTGACCTGAGCGTAAGGTAAGGACGGCACGAAAACCGCCACCGGCCAGGTCACCTCGAGGGTCAGCTCAAACGCCGCATCCCCACGTTCACCACCAACCCGATCGCCACCCAGTCGACGACCAGGGAGGATCCTCCGTAGCTCATAAACGGCAGGGTGATACCGGCCACCGGCATGATGCCCATGGTCATGCCGACGTTCTCGAACACCTGGAACATGAGCATGGCCAGCACGCCGACGCAGATGAGGGTCCCGGCCAGGTCGCGTGAGACGATGGACGCCCTCCATGACCGCCAGACCACGATCCCGAACAGGGCCAGCAGCAACGCCGAGCCGACGAAGCCGAACTGTTCGGCCATGGCGGTGAAGATGAAGTCCGTGTCCTGGTTGGGCACGTAGGACAGGTTCGTCTCGGGCCCCTTGAACAGGCCCTTGCCGCTGATACCCCCGTCGGCGATGGCCGCTTTGGACTGGTCGAGGTTGTACTCGATCGAGGCGGCATACGGGTTACTGGCGTTGTCCGTGGTCGCCACCCCGCTGGGCGCCTCCAGGAACGTGATCAGGCGGTCCTTCTGGTACTGCTTCAGGATGCCGGTCTCCGACACCCCCCCAATGGCGACGACGGCCAGGACGGCCAGGACGACCATATGCCGGCCTTTGGTGCCGGCCATCAGGAGCATGCCGATGAGCACGACGGCCAGCACCATGGCGCTGCCGAGGGCGTCCTGCTTGTAAATGAGGAGGAAGGGGACTACAGAAAGGGCCAGCACCAGCGCCACGACGCGGCCGGTCACGTTGCCCTTCCGGCTGGCCAGCAGCGCGGCCAGCGAGATGATGAACGTGACCTTGACCAGTTCGGCCGGTTCGACCTCGATGCTCCCGACCTGGATCCATGAGGTGGCGCCGAGCGTCGTCCGCCCAATGGCCAGCGTGGCCAGCAGGAGCAGGATGCTCCCGATGTAGAGGACCGGGGCCCAAGAAAGGTAACGCTTGTAGTCGAAGAGGATGGTGAGCAGGAAGGCCCCGAAAGCGACGACGGCGTACGTCAATTGCTTGGTCATCTCGGCCTCCGGGTTCGAGCCGGCGGCGGCCAGGGGGACCCGGGTGGTCGAGTAGATCATGAGCACCCCGAGCGCGGTCAACCCGGCCCCGGCGGCAATAAGCAAGACATCCACGTGCCGCCACGCCGGCGACGCCACTGGGCGCCTCGGCACAGCCGCGGTGGCGCTCGGCGAGGCCGGCGGGAGGGTCGTAAGCGCCATCAGCCGTTCGCCCCGCCCGCTGCATAGGTCGTGGTCGTAGTGGACGGGTTGGCGCACGGCGCGCCCGGCGCTGTTGTGCTGGTCGTGGAACTGGCCGAGCCGTACGCAGTTGACGTCGTGGACGACGTGGACGACGTGGACGACGGCGGGGAACAGGCTGCCTGCTTCGCCGGTTGGTTGAGGCCGAAGAGCGTCTCGTACTCCTGCTCTACGGCAGGGGCGGCTACGTCCGCCCCGTAGCCCGATTGCTCGAAAACGGCGTCAACGGTGAACCGGGGGTCGGTGGCCGGGGCGAAACTGGTGAACACCGACGTGTCCTGCTTATAAGCCGGCCAGGTGACGGAGCCGGGTGCACATATCGTGTACGGGGCGCAGTAATCGTCCACCTGGGCGGTGCCCGTCTTGCCCGCTATCGGGTACTGGCTGAGGGGGAAGCTCTTAAAGGCATCGTAAGCGGTGCCCCCGGGGGCGGCGGTGACTCCTTCGAAACCCTGCAGCATGGCGTCACGCTCATAACCCGTAGGGACCGGCGGGTGGTTCTTCACTTGTGGGTAGTACAGCTTGATTATCTTGCCGTTCGGCCTGTCGGCCCGGCCGGGAGCCTCGACGGCCAGCGCGATATCAGGAACGTACAGAGTGCCGCCGTTGGCAAAGGCGGAGTAGGCGTCGGCCAACTGGAGCGGCGTCACGGAGTCCTGGCCCTCGCCGATCGCTTCTTGCACCTCGAAGCCCGGTTCCCACACGCTATCGGGGTAGTCCTTCGGGTACTGCGAGTGTTCTTTGGCCACGACCAGGGCGTCGGGGACAATGCCCGGATCCTCGCCAGGCAAGGCGATGCCGCTGAAGTGGCCGAGGCCGTACTCGGAGGCGACGGTCTGGAGCGGGTCAGGCCCCTTTAGGTCGCGGCCGGCATCGTACATCTGCCAGAACTGCCCGCCGAGGCTGTAGAAGTACGTGTCGCTCGACTCGGTTAGAGCGGTTTGGAGATCTATTGGGCCAAGCGGGATGTTGTCGTCGTCATGGAAGTTCTGGCCGCCGATCGAATAGGTGCCCACGTCGTCGTAATAGGCATACGGCGAGCGCAGGCCGTACTTCAGCATGGCTGTGGCCGTAATCAGCTTCCAGGTCGAACCGGGCGCGTACCCCGTTGAAATGGCCCGGTCGATGAGGGGGTAATTGTTGGCCGGGTTGTTGTAGTACTTCCACCTCGCCTCGCTGATGCCGCCGAGGAAGTCGTCGGGGTTGTAGTCGGGGTAAGTGGCCAGGGCCAGGATCTGGCCGTTCCGCGGGTCCTCGACCACCATGGACGCCGCCGGGGCCCGGAAATATTGGCCGCTCACGCTGTCCGTCATCCCCCGGGCCTTTATCACCCAGTCGTTCAGGGCCTGCACGGCCGCCCGTTGGTCGTTGAGCGAGATCGACAGGACGAGGTTGTCACCCGGGACCGGGGGCCGGTAGCTGAGCAGCCCGAGCACCTGGCCCTGGGAGTCCACCTGCACCTTTTCCACTCCTGGCGTGCCCCGGAGGTAATCCTCGAAGCTGGCCTCGACCCCGGCCTGGCCGATCAACGAGGTCGTCTGGTAGCAGGGGATACCCGGCCCGCACTGTTCGTTTTTGACCTGTGCGTACTCGGAGCCGGTAATTCCGCTGATATAACCGACGATATTGGCCGTTGTCTCGCCCTGCGGGTAATACCGGACCGGTTCCGCCTGGACGCTTACGCCCGGCAAGAGGGACTGGTTCTCGTCTATGGCGAGCACGACCGCGTTGCTCACCCCTTCCTTCACGGGCACGGACTGGTAGGGGCTGTACTGGACGTTGTTGATGGCCGCTTTTACCTCGGCGGTGGGCTCACCGAGCAAAGCCGAAAGTTCGCCCACGATGCCGGGGTGGGCGGCCTCCGCCCCGGGGGCGACGGTCACCACCTGCTCGATCTTGTTCCCGGCAAGCAATACCCCATCGCGGTCGAATATTTCTCCTCGCGGGGCCGGGATGTACACCGTCTCGATCCCCTGGCCGGCCACCGATTTGACTGCGACGGTGTTGGCCTCGACGCCCTGGAGGTACCAGAGCCTCCCGAACAAAGCGGCGAAAAGGCACACCACCACGACCAGCACGGCCGTGGCCCGCAGCCGGGGCGAGTACTTGGGCGCGTTTGGTTCGGACGGAGGTGGGGACGGCGGTTGCGCCACCGGATCACCCTACCTTGGCCCGGACGCGCCGGCGCCTACGGCTGCGCGCCGCGGCGCGCCGCCGGTTGGGCAGGTCGGAGCCCGTCCCCGGCGGGCCGGCCGTCATCACGGGCGGGGCTGCACTACGCGCCCCCAGCGCCCAGTACATCAGGCCCACCGCCGGCAGCGAAAACAACGCCGCATAAGTGGCTTCGATCACGACCACCTCGACAAGCCATCTCTTCCCGGGGGCGATCAGCTGCGCCTGCCCGACGAGGTAGCCGATAACGACGAACAGCACGACTCCGAGCGCCGTGCCTGCCGCGGCGATGGCGGGGACGATCCACAAGCGCAGGCGCAAGAAGTTCGTCCTGGCCCAGCCGGCTGCGAAGCCGGCCAGGCAAAAGGCCAGCGCAGACAACCCGAACGGTGTGTCCTGCAAGAAAAGGTCGCTCAGGAGGCCCGCCGCGAACCCCACGACGGCGCCCTCGTCCGGGCCCCCCACGTACCCGGCGCACACTGCCAGGAGCAGCATGAAGTCGGGGGCCACGGTGTCGACGCGAAAGTCCGCACCGAAGGTCGTCTGGACCAGGATGCCCAACAGGAGCACGATCAAGACCTTGAGCCCGGTCTTGACCCATCGCCCGCTCACGGCGCCGTCACCCGGCCGTGCGTAGCTATAGGCGTTCCGGGAACATGGTGAAGGAGAGACGGCGGCGGTTCGCTCCACGAGGTCCGGGAACGTGCCTGTCTTGCACGGCATTTGTAGTTATGACAGGAGCTAGTCGCCGCCATCTCTCTCACGTAGTTCCCGAAGCCTCTGTACGTCCGGCTCCGCA
Source organism: Acidimicrobiales bacterium (assembly GCA_030039575.1). Taxonomy (GTDB): domain Bacteria; phylum Actinomycetota; class Acidimicrobiia; order Acidimicrobiales; family Palsa-688; genus Fen-671. Next base: position 5,334 of record JASHVH010000181.1, read on the forward strand.
GCGCCCTCGAAAAACCAGCCCCACAGGCACTCAACCTGTTTGCGGGGACCACAGCAGGACTCGCACGAACTGCACGTTGACCAGGTCGGCGTACGGTTTGGCCGACATGGTCAGCTGGAGCCCACCAGCCGGGGCGTAGACCGAAGCGACGGAGCCGACGGGTATCCCGGGTGGGAACCGCTCGCCCTGGAGCCCACTGGTAACCAGGGCCTGGCCCTTCTTGACTTGCGCGCCGACCTCGACGTTCTCCACCTGTAGGAGGTTGCCCTCTCCCTCGCCCGCCGCCGCGCCGACTATCCCGCTGCTCACTACCCGTACGCCCACAGTGAAGCTGGGGTCGTCGATCAGGGTAATGGTGGCCAAACGAGACGACACAGACGTGACACTGCCTAAGAGGCCACCCGCCGATACGACGGGTTGCCCGACGACGATGCCCGAGGTGGCGCCCCGGTTTATCTCCAGTGATTGCTCGAAATTGGCGCTCCCGACGTCGATGACCTGGGCGGCCACGCTAGGGATATTACCCAGGTAGGTCAAGTGTTCTTGGGCCAGCACCTGCTGCGACTGCTCCAGTTGGCTCTCGGCCTGGACGTACATATTTTGCTCCGCAGCCAGATCCTGGCGAAGCGTCTCATTTTCTTTTTGCAGGGTGCCGTAGTTGGCTGCGCCGTATAAAAAATTGCCTATTGGTTCGAGGGCGGAATGGACATCTGATTGGAAAGGGTTGGCCACGTCGCGTGCGTACTGGCGGATCTTGGTGAAGATCTGCTGGCTACTGGTGCGGTCGGACAGCGTTATCAGGGTCACGCCGAGGAGCACTAGCACCAGCAATAAGAACCGGCCGCGCGGGCGCCGGGGGGCAGCCACTGCTGCGACAGCCTACCTTGAGCTAGTCATGAGCACGTCGGATAGTACGCCGAGTTGCTCCAGGCACTGCCCGCTCCCGAAGGCGACCGAGTGCAGCGGGTTGTCGGCGATCACTATCGGCATGCCCGTCTCAGCAGCCAGCCTGGCGTCCAGCCCATGCAACAGGGCACCTCCACCGGTGAGGACTATGCCCTGCTCCATGATGTCGGCCGCCACCTCGGGCGGCGTCTTGTCGAGCGTTACCTTGACGGCATCGACGATGGCGGCCACGGGTTCTTCGATGGCTTCCCGGATCTCCTCCGTCGTGGTGACGATCGTCTTGGGCAGCCCCGAGATGAGGTCCCGGCCGCGGATCTCGGCGCTCACCTCGTCCTGGAGGGGGCAGGCCGACCCCAAGGCGATCTTGATCTCTTCCGCCGTGCGCTCTCCCAGCGCCAAGCTGTACTCCTTCTTGATGAAGGCGATGATGGCTTCGTCCAGCTCGTCCCCGGCGATGCGCACGGACTGGCTGGTAACGATCCCCCCCATCGAGATCACCGCCACCTCCGTCGTGCCGCCGCCTATGTCGACGACCATGTTGCCGGTCGGCTCGTGGACCGGGAGGCCGGCCCCGATCGCCGCTGCCATCGGCTCTTCGATGATCCATGCCTGACGGGCACCGGCCGCCTCGGCCGCGTCCATCACGGCCCGTTTCTCGACCCCCGTAACCCCGGATGGCACGCAGATCACCATTTCCGGCTTCGACAAGCGGCTCGGGTGCACCCGCCGGATGAAGTAAGCCAGCATCTTCTCGCAGATCTCGAAGTTGGCGATGACGCCGTCGCGCAGCGGCCGGACGGCCTGGATGTGGGCCGGCGTGCGGCCGATCATCCTCTTGGCCTCGAGGCCTACCGCAAGCGGGCGGGCGTCGCGCGCGTCGATGGCCACCACCGATGGCTCGTTAAGGACGATGCCGCGCCCCTGCAGGTAGACAAGGGTGTTGGCGGTGCCCAGGTCCACTGCAAGGCCCCGCCTAAATGATGAGAAAAGTCTGTCGCGCACGATTGTGTGGTGCCTCCTAGGGCGCCGCAGGTCGGCTCAAGGCTAACGCGGCAGTCGGGTCGGCGCCAACGCAGCCCGGGGCCCGGGCAAGCACGGTTGGCAGGGAGCTCGGGCCCGCCCGGCTCAAAGTTCGGGGAAGAACAGTGCCACCTCTCGTTGGGCCGACTCCGCGCTATCAGACCCGTGTACCAGGTTCTCCTCGGTCGTCAGGGCCAGGTCCCCCCTGATCGTCCCCGGTCCCGCTTCGGCCGGGTTGGTCGCCCCGATGGTGCGCCTCACCACCTGCACGGTGCCAACCGGGCCCCCTACGGCCAGCAGGAGGACGGGGCTCCTGGTGATGTACTCGATCAAGCCTTCGTAGAACGGCTTGCCCGCGTGCTCACGATAATGCGTAGCCGCCGTCTCTTTGTCCATCTGGCGCATTTCTGCCCGCGCCAGGTGCAGGCCGCGACGCTCCAAGCGGCCGATGATCTCGCCGACGAGGCCTCTTTCGACCGCGTCGGGCTTGCAGATGACCAGAGTTAGCTCGGCGTCGCGGCCGATGGTGGGGTTGTTGGGCTGGCTCACCAGGGAGCGAGACTAGCGCGCCTCGGTACGCGAGCTCAGCTGAACCGGCCGCTCGGCTCCAGGCCCGGCGCTCCTGTCAACAGGGCCCGGGCGGAACCGACGACGTACAGCGAGCCGGTAACGAGCACCAGGTCCTCGGCGCTCGCCTCCCCCAGCGCCACCTCCAGCGCCTCCAACACCGAGCCGGCGGCAATAGCGCGGCACCCAAGCGAACGGGCGGCCTCGGCCACCGCCTCGGCCGCTTGAGCGCGCGGCGACGGAGGAGGGCAGGTCACCACCAGCCGCGCCTTCGCCGCGCCAAGCGCGATCAGCATCTCGAGCGGGTCCTTCCCGCCGAGCATGCCGACGACCATCACGGGGGAGCGTTCGGCGCCAAACTCTTCGTTTATGGCAGCCGCCGATGCCTCCGCCCCGGCTATGTTCTTGGCCCCGTCGAGCACGACCAGGGGCCGCTGGGCGACGACCTCGAGCCGTCCCGGGGAGCTGACGCGGGCCGCCGCCTCGGCCACGACCTCGTGTTCCAACGGTCTCCCGAAGAACGCCTCCGCCCCCACCAGGGCGTCGAGGAAGTTGTCGGCCTGGTAACGGCCGTGAAGGTGGAGGTACACCCCTTCGTAGCGGTCACCCGGGGTGCGCAGGTCCAGTAACCGGCCTCCGACCGCCACCACGTTGGACTCGACCGCAAAGTCGCGCCCGGCCAGCCAGGTCGTCGCCGGGCCTTCCGATTCGAAGATGCCGTACAGGGCCGGGTCGGTCTCGCCCAGTACGAGGGTGGCACCTGGTTTGACGATGCCCGCTTTTTCGCCCGCAATGTGCTCGCGTGTCGGCCCGAGCAGTTCGGTGTGGTCCAACGCAACATTGGTCACTATGGACACGACGCCGTCGGCAATGTTCGTCGCGTCCCATCGTCCGCCCATGCCCACTTCGACCACGGCTACGTCGACCGGGCGGTCGGCGAAGTAACGGAAGCCGGCCGCCGTCAGGAGCTCGAACCACGTGGGCCGTTCAGCCTCGTCCAAAAGCGTCTCCAGGTTGGCCAAATCCGTCAATACTTCGGCCAGATCTTCGTCACTGATCGGTTCGAGGTCGACCATGATGCGTTCGTTGATCTTCTCGAGGTGCGGGCTCGTGAAAGTGCCGACAGTCAGGCCCATCGACATAAACAGCTGGCTCAGCGCCCGCGCCGTCGAGGTTTTGCCGTTGGTACCGGTCAAGTGGACCACTGGTTGAGAGCCCTGAGGGTCGCCGATGAGATGGGCCAGGCGCCGCATCCTTTCCGGGTTGGGGGCCTGCAGCCGCCGGTCGGCCAGGATGCGCTCGAGATTTTGATGGCGGTCGAGCCACGCCAATGCATCGCCGAGGTTCATTTCCGGCCCATCCTACCAAGGGTCAGGCAGCCCACCTCCTGGCCCCTGGCCTGTCCCCCTGGCGCCTGTCCCCCTGGCGCCTGTCCCGCTGGCGCCTGGCGCGCTGGCGCCTGGCGCGGCGCCCTGCCTCAGTTTTTGGCCCCTGACCGTCGGCCCGTACGGACCGTCTGGGCCAGCCGGCTGGCCTTTGCGTCCGAAGCCGGACGCGCACGTCTGCCCGGCACTCGCGGGTCCTGGGGCTGAAAAATGTCGTTAGCGCTACCTTTTCGGCCCCAGAAGGCCTACGGTCAGCTGGCCGCTCGGCGCGCCCTCGGCTCCTTGTGGGAAACGTCGGTGCGGGGCACAAGCGTGGGTGCCACCCGCTCCAACACGACCGAACGGTCGATAACGCACTTGCCGATGTCCGAACGGCTCGGCAGGTCGTACATGACCTCCAGCAGTACCTCTTCGAGGATGGCCCGCAGCCCCCTCGCCCCGGTCCCGCGGAGCATGGCTTGCTCCGCCACAGCTTCCAGCGCGTCCGGAGTGAACTCCAGCTCGACGCTGTCGAGCTCGAACACCTTCCGGTATTGCTTCAACAGCGCGTTCTTGGGCTCGGTCAGGATCCGGATAAGGGCTTGCTTGTCGAGGGTGGCAACCGTCCCGATCACGGGGAGGCGGCCGACGAACTCGGGGATCAGCCCGAACTTCAAGAGGTCTTCGGGCAGGACGTGGGCGAGCAGCTCGTCCTCGTCGGCTTCGTGGGCCCGGCGTATCTCGGCCCGGAAACCGATGCCCTGCCGACCGAGACGGCTCTGGACGATCCTGTCCAGGCCGGCGAAAGCGCCGCCACAAATGAAAAGGACGTTGGTCGTGTCGATCTGGATGAACTCTTGATGAGGGTGCTTGCGGCCGCCTTGAGGGGGCACCGAAGCGGTCGTGCCTTCCAGGATCTTGAGCAGCGCCTGCTGGACACCCTCGCCCGATACGTCGCGGGTGATCGACGGGTTCTCGCTCTTGCGGGCGATCTTATCGATCTCGTCGATGTAAATAATGCCCGTCTCGGCCTTCTTGATGTCGTAGTCCGCAGCCTGGATGAGCTTCAGGAGAATGTTCTCGACATCCTCACCCACATATCCGGCCTCGGTCAGAGCAGTGGCGTCGGCGATGGCAAAGGGGACGTTAAGCATTTTGGCCAGCGTCTGGGCCAAGAAAGTCTTCCCGCACCCAGTCGGGCCAAGCAGCAAGATATTGGACTTCTGCAACTCGACGTCGCCGTCGGCGTAACCACCGGCCTGCACCCTCTTGTAGTGGTTGTAGACCGCCACCGAGAGGATTTTCTTGGCCCGCTCCTGACCGATCACATAGTCATTGAGGAAATTGAAAATCTCCGCCGGTTTGGGGAGCTCGTCGAACCGCACTTCCGCCGGCTCTGAGAGCTCCTCCTCGATGATGTCATTACAGAGGTCAATACATTCGTCGCAGATGTAGACACCCGGCCCGGCTATGAGCTTTTTGACCTGCTTTTGCGATTTTCCGCAAAAAGAGCATTTGACAAGCTCGCTCGATTCGCCGAACTTGGCCATCCCTGCTCCTCGCTGCTCAGGCTACGCCGGCGGCCTGGGGTACACCGGCCAGCTCGCGGGTCGTTATCACTTCGTCAATAATGCCGTAGTCTTGCGCCTCAGCGGCGCTCATGATGAAGTCCCGATCTGTATCAGATGCCACTTTATCCAGCGTCTGGCCGGTATCGAGAGCGATCATCTCGTTGAGCAAGTCCCGCATCCGGACGATCTCCTTGGCCTGGATCTCGATGTCCGCCGCCTGGCCGGCGGCGCCCCCGTAGGGCTGGTGGAGAAGGATCCGGGCATGCGGCAGGGCGTAGCGCTTGCCCTTGGCGCCCCCAGCCAGGATCACCGCGGCGGCGGAAGCAGCTTGCCCATAGCAGAAGGTGGAGATGTCGTTGCGGACGAACTTCATCGTGTCGTACACCGCGAACAAGGCCGTGATGTCGCCGCCGGGCGAGTTGATGTAAATGCTGATGTCCTTGTCCGGGTTCTTGTACTCCAGGTAGAGCAACTGAGCACAGACGGCATTGGCCACGTAATCGTCGATCGGGGTCCCGAGGAACACAATGTTCTCCTCGAGCATCCGCGAGAACAGGTCGTAGCCCCGCTCGCCCCGGTTGGTCTGCTCAAAGATGCCAGGTACGTGGTACTGGCTTACTACTCTCACCTGGCACCTCCACTTGTCACGTGTTACCTCCGGCCTGGCTTTCTGGGTCGGCGGCGGCCGCCAGTGAGGCACCGAGCTCCGTGCCGGTACCCTCCGAAACCGCACCAAGAGCCGTCTGACCAGGTAGGTCATCCCCGGCCGCCGTCTGGCTATCTCGTTGTAGCAGTGCCCGGTCCACCGGGTTGCCCTCCTCGTCGATTATCTCGGCGTGTTCGACTAGCCAGTCGAAGGCCTTGCTCTTCTTCAGATCCGAGCGTACCGCGAGACGCTGCCCTCTGCGCTCGACCTCTTGCTTGAAAGTGGCCGGGGGCACTCCGGCCTGAGCGGCGAGGCGGTCCATGAAGTCCTCTAGTTCGGACTCCGTCGGTTCGATGCCGACCGAGTCCGCCACCGCCCTCAAGGCCAGGTCGCTCTTGACATTGGGGACAGCCTGCTCGCGTAGCTGTGCGATGACCTCCTCCGTCGTGCGACCAACGGCTTCGAGGTAGCGCTGCAGGGGTATGCCCTGGCTGTCCAGCCGGCGGCCCAGCTCCTCGGCGCTGCGCCGGACCTCGGCGTCCACCAGCACCGCGGGCGGCTCCTCATCGACCAGGGCCACCAGGGCTTCGAGCGTCCCGTTGCGGAGCGCGAACCCCGACTGCAGCCGTTTCGTCTCTGTGAGCCGTGTTTCGATGTCGGCGCGGAGCTCGGCCAGAGAGGAAAACTCGGACGCCTCCGAGGCCCACTCGTCGTTCGCTTCCGGCAGGATCTTCTCTTGGACCTGCTTGACCACGACTTCCACTTGTACCGGGCTGTCCCCGATCTGGGCCTCGAAGTTGACGGTGTCCCCGGCCTTCGCCCCGGGTAGGTGCTCGTCCAGCTCGGGCAAGTCGTTGCCGGAACCCAGCTCGACCGAGTAGTCCGTATAGGACATCCCGGGCACCGGCGTGCCGTCCCGGGTGGCCGTCATGTCGATGACGACGCTGTCGCCGTTGCGCGCTTCGCGCTCGACCGGTGCCAGCTCGGCGAAGTTGCCCCTTAACCGGTCAAGTTGCGCCTGGATCTCCTCTTCAGTCACGACCGGGCTCGGCACGGTCACCTGTAGCGAGTCGTAGCCGACCAGCTTGAGCTGGGGCCTGACCTCGACCACCGCGTCGAATGCCAGTGGCCCCGCATCCTGGCCCGAAGTAACCTCGATCTCGGCTTCGTTGATGATGTCCACGGCCTTGTCCCGGACGGCCCGCCCGTACCAGACAGGGATGTGGTCCTCAAGTGCCTGCTGGCGTACGGCCGGCTTGCCGATCCTCGCTTCGAGCACTGGGCGGGGCGTCTTGCCCGGCCGGAAGCCGGGCACGCGCAGCTCCTTGGCGAACTTGGTGAACGTCTCGTCGATGGCCTTTTCGACCTCGGTTTCGTCCACTTCGACCGAGAGCTTGACCTTGTTGCCCTCTAGCGGAGCCACTTCGGTCTTCATATGAGATGCGGAGCCTACCTCGCCGCAGCGGCTTGGCGGGCCACGGCGGGTATCGAACCCGGACGATTAGACCGTCAACGAAAGTAGGGGGGCCGGCCGCCGGCCGTCGCGAAGACGGCCTCGTAGCCCCATTTGGCCGGCAGCCGCTCCGTTTTGCGCCGCGCCGCCGAGGTCGGTCTCCCCAATTGCCCGTGGGCGGGCGGGCACACGGCGCGGCTGCAGGCCCTCGGGGCCTGAAATGCACGCGGCGTAATTTCATCGGCGGTACCCGGTCGAAGGCCATTTTCCACCCGTCGTCTAGACCGTGCGGGACGAAAGATCGGGACAGTAGCCGGACTGGCCGCCAGCGGGGCAAAATTGGGGCGAAGCGAGACGGGAAGCGGCGGCCGCACCCAGCGTGGGGCCCGGGATGGTGACAGCCGAGGAGCATCTGACCGCTGCTCCCCGGGCTGCGCTGGCTGAGCGCGGTACGTGAGCGCGGTACGATCTTGGTTCGGTCGCCCGGGTACCCCGGGGCGCCGGGGAGTAGCGCAGTTGGTAGCGCACCTGCTTTGGGAGCAGGAGGCCGCGGGTTCAAGTCCCGCCTCCCCGACGAAACGAAACTCCAGGCGCACCCACACCTGAGGTCACCCTTCCGGGCGACACCCGGTACTGCTGTCACCCGGGGCCATTCTTTCCTGGGCAGGGGACTGTACGGCGCTCGACCGCTCAGCGTCACCAGCCGTTGGCGCCAGCAGGATCACCCGTTCACCGGCTCGCA